>DATIGG010000231.1:0-3249 GCA_035454825.1 Thermodesulfobacteriota bacterium
CCAAACAATGGACTGTCTTCCGATAGATCAGATAATAACAAATAAGAATATCCAGAGAGAGTCTGTAACGGTTGGGCCAACTCGTGACAAGCAGCTCCCGCCATCTCAATGACACCTTGAAGCCGTTCTCTTTGTAATCGCACCTCTTCCAACTGCCTTCGCTTCTTCATCGACATATTCTCTTGATACAATATGAGAGTCATCGCAATTAAAAGCCCCAAGGCAAACACAAATGTAAGGGTGGAAGAGTGCGACAGAAGTTTATCGAGCTGTTTTTTTCTACCCGTGATATCATAATAGATTTCAAAAGCCCCCAAGAACCTTCCATCGCTCATTAGTGGCACATAAGTCTCCAACACGTCCGTGGTGACTTTCCGACCTTCAAGGGATTCCTGACCCTTTGGCACCACCATTGTGTAGACCTTTCCTTTTGCAACAATGTCGTAAAAATATTTTTTCTGATTTATCCCTCCCACTTCGCTTTGGTCAGCAGAAAAAACGATTTCACCTGAGGGTGAGAAGAGCTTAAAGTTCATCAATCCAAAATTCCCTTTTATTTTATCAACTTCTTTTTTTAATAGCGAGATATTAAGAGAATCCTTTCCTATTTCGGTTCCTTCCAAGTTTAGAATAGAGGAAGCTATTCTGGTTATACGTATAACATCGCTTTCCGTTGCATTAATTAATAATTTGGTGAATGTAGGGATGGCAAAGAGTACGTTATATAATATTAATGCCATAATTATAATAATGCCCAGGATCAAAATATTTCTTAAGAATCGATTTTTTAGGACACTATCTTGAGCCATTTTTGTTAACCCCCTCACCATTTGTAGAATTCCCCATATTTATTGACAAATCTCATGGACTATGTTCCTGCTTTTTGTACATTGCTTGGAAAGTTTATCGTTTCTTACGATCTTTCACGTTAGTGCTTGGATAAATTGCCTATGCTTTGGGAACAAAATGGAAAGAGACGGTTTGGGAGATAGCAAAAGCCTGGGAAGCCAGCTTCTCTTTCCCCCTATCCCCATTGATATCAGTAATGGGTCGGAAAATCAAAATAATTTGAACACTTCTATTTGTCTTGTAACCTCTTCACCCCCACTTTAAATTTAATCAATGAAGAACCCAAATGCAAGTTCCTTAAACTCCTGCAGAGGCAAGGAAAGCCATCTTTACGACCTTCCATCAATCCCTATCTTTTGGTAAAAAGCTAAGTAATCAAATGAACAACTACCACTATGAACAGCCGTACTTATTAGGTTAGAACAAAATGTCTGAAATTACCGTCACTAATTAAACCTCCTTTAGCTTTTGGCTCAAACATTCTCCCGAATGGCACACTTCATCTAAGCCGCTCCAGAATTTCTTTAAAATGTTTTGCTAAGGCTTGTAAAATGGCTTGATGGTGCTGTAATCTTCTCGTCATAAGGGAGGTATTGCCAGGTTGATAATGCCCTCTTGTAATTCTCTATTCAATATTTTCCGAAAATAGTGTATACTCCAACCAATATTGGAAAGCCCATGTGCGCCATTACGCTTAGATCGAAGGAGGGATTCTGATGAACTTTTTAGAATTGGCAAAAAAGAGATTTTCAGTTAGGCGTTTTGAGGCAAAAAAGGTTGAGGAAGAAAAGCTATTGCAGATCCTTGAGGCTGGCAGGGTGGCCCCGACTGCCGCGAATCACCAACCACAACGCATCATTGTTGTACGAGGGGACGTTGGGCTTGCCAAATTGAAAATGGCGGCGAACATCTATGACGCACCCTTAGCAGTGATTGTGTGTGCAGATCGTAACGAGGCTTGGAAGAGGCCCTTCGACGGTAAGGATACGGTGGACATCGATGCCAGTATTGTTACAGACCACATGATGATGGAGGCTACCGAATTGGGCTTGGGAACGGTCTGGATCTGCTACTTCAAACCCGACACGGTGAGGAAGGAATTCAATATACCGAATCATATGGAACCCGTGAATATTTTAGCTATCGGATATGCTACGGGACAAATTGCTTCACCCGGCAGACATGATAAAACCCGTAAGCCAATGAAAGAAACCGTATTCTACGAGTCCTTTTGATATGCATTGATCTCTGGAACACATACCTGACAATGTCTTATTCCGAGTTCGATTGATTACGTCGCCAGGCGGAGCGGATCATGATCAGGAAGTGTACAGAATCTGACTTTGAGGTGATTCTTGAAATCATCAACGACGGGGCACAAGCATACAAAGGGGTAATACCAGCAGATTGCTGGCATGAACCCTACATGTCCAGGGAAGCACTAAAACAAGAGATTCAGGACAGGGTTTGCTTCTGGGGATTTGAGGATGAAGGTGCCTTGATTGGGGTCATGGGGATCCAGGACAAGGGGGATGTGACTCTCATTCGTCACTCCTACGTGAGGTCAAACAGAAGGAATCAGGGGATAGGAACCCGTTTGCTCCGTTTCCTTGAGTCAAAAACAGAAAAAACGATACTGATCGGGACATGGGCCGAGGCAACGTGGGCCATAGCGTTCTATAAGAATAACGGCTATGACCCTCTTCCCGAGGAAGAGAAGAACCGATTACTCAGGACGTACTGGACGATCCCTGAGGGACAGGTAACTACGTCCGTAGTCCTGACAAAAAAAAGGATCCCAAAGGAGTAATTGGATGTGAGCATCTCCTAATACAGCGTATACGCTACGGGAGTTCTATTGGGAATACAGAATGGCTAAAGAAGATGAAAAGGTTAAATGGTATTTGAGGCCCCTCGTTGTCATTGTGTCCCTCTTTTTCGTCCTGGGGCCTTTTGGCCTGCCACTGCTTTATAGAAGCCCTAAATTCAGCAGGAAAATGAAGATCCTATTAACGGTAGCGGTGGGTATCTACACATTCTATCTTATTTTCGCAACGTTGGAAATTGCGAGGGAACTTTACAGAAGGATCGAAGAATTCCAAGAAATATTAGGGTAAATAGACAGCCCTTCCATTCTGCCTGCCGAGTCCAAGCAAAACTGTGACCACCAGCTATTGTCAAGTCAGGCGAGGACTTCCTGAAATCACCAAGCGGACATTTTAACGAAACATGCTTGATCTGAATCAGTAATCACTGGCCCTCTGCTGACTTCGGTTCACCCATCACACCCTCTCTTGATGATGTTAGCTCATTGGCAGGTCAACAGATCTCCCCGGGTATTGCACACTCACCTTCTCCTCATCTACCCGTCGCATCTACTTCCGCCCCTTCCGGATGACT
>DATIGG010000232.1:0-4210 GCA_035454825.1 Thermodesulfobacteriota bacterium
AGTACCAAAATGAGATATTTCTTACATCATCTCGTGGGATTTTCTACGGGAAAATATCATAAGAACTACGATGAGGATGCCCAAAAAACCCAAAATCTTCAAAAGCCCCCAAAATATTTCTTCATCGGTTCCTAACTTTACGGCATCAATGGGTTGCCATACCTGATATAACCAAGTTCTTAAATAAGATAACCAGTACTGCATGTCGGTCGCCTCTCTTTGCTATACGTCGCATCACTGCAAATCCTTTACCGCGCAATTAATAGAATAGAAATAACCTATCGAAAGAGGGTCGG
The DNA here is from genome assembly GCA_035454825.1 of Thermodesulfobacteriota bacterium. Taxonomy (GTDB): domain Bacteria; phylum Desulfobacterota; class BSN033; order BSN033; family UBA1163; genus DATIGG01. The sequence goes on from DATIGG010000232.1 coordinate 297, forward strand.
CAAGCTCAGTTATCCTAAAATTGCTGGACCGCCGCCAGCCTCACCTGATGGACAATGTGCCGACGACTCCAGCGTGATCCGATGGCCACTGGCCAGTAGATAGCCGATCGTTGGAATTGGCTCCCACGAGTTGCATATCATCCACGCCAACCCGGCGGCCGCGGAACAGAATCAGGTCGATACGGGTACTCAACTGGGACGTTGGGTTCAGCAAGTCCGCAGCCTGGCAGCAGGAAAATCCGGGGTCACTTGGATGCGCCACGGTCCAGGCATCTTGAAAACCCGACCCGATGATATTTCCATATGTTGTTGAGCCGACAGAGGCATTAAAGTCCCCGAGGGCAATCACCGGGAGAAATGTGCGCAATGGACCAGCCAAAAGTTCGTTGGCTTGGGCAAACTGAATGAACGGAACGGAATCCTCCTCCAAGTGCGTGCTGATGACGCGCACGGACTTGCCGCGCACCCTCACGTCCACCGAGCACCAGCCCCGAAGGACCGTCAGCGAAGGGCCGCCCGTGCCTCCGACCTCGACAGTAAACCTTGCCTTGAAATTCTCCGCCCGCGGCTTTGATACGCGCAACTCGTTCGTCGAAAGGTCGGAGCGTGCCAGGATGACGTCCCTGTCTGTGAGGCGGATCGTATCTCCAGTCGCGCTTATCGCCGTGACATCCGTATTGGCGATACTTGCCGCTACGGCGTAGTGGGCACCCCGGCGCTCCAGCGCGTCGAGCAGAATTTGCAAGTAATCGACAGCGAAAGTCATCGGTTGGGATGGATTGGGGACCGAGGTCCCGCAGGGGGAGTAGACGCGCAAAAGCACCGCTTCCTGGAGACCCACGAGGTCCGGCTGGTTCTGAACAATTTCATCCGCAATTGCTTCAGCGCGACATGGGTACTGAGATGACAGGATCTCCGCATAAATCTGGGCTACCCGACCCGGAATGTCGTTCGGCGTCGGAACGCTCAGCAGGGAATCGAACGCTGCACCCACATAGAGATTTCGCGTCATCACCGTGATGCTGCCGTTTAGGCTATCGGCGGCGTGAACAGCCGATAGCGAGGCGAGGAGCGCTATAAGTAGAACGAGGGAACCAATAAATTTCGTACCCAAAACTTTACGTGTAGAAGATTTCATGACAGTCTCCTTTTCTGCAGTGCCTCTCCTCTTTGGGAAAGGGGCGAGAAAAAAATTGGGGACGTTGGGAAAAATAGGGACGTTGTGTCCGTGCAATCTATGCCAGTGACAATCCTAATTCATCCAAGCCCTGTTTCGCAATCGCTACCCGGAGCCACCGGCGAGTTCCGGTATCCTACCCATGTCCTTTCTTTATGCGACAAAAGCACAGTAGACTTTTCCGGCAGCTCTCTTTCTATTGCCGAACTGGGTTAATGCATACGCGATGTCCATCCAATCATACCGGGTTTTTTCCATGTAAGTCACCCACACTCACTTTAGACCCACTTTGCGCAGGGCATCAAAATAACGCTTTTTTTCAGGTATATCTTTATAGGGGTGAATTTTTTCCAACTTTTCAAGAGAAAAGTTTGGGTTTATCTTGAGGACCTCTACCGCTGCCGCCCGGGCCTCTTTTTCTCGTCCTGCCATGCCATACGTTGAGGCCAAGACGACGTATGACATTATATCCCTTGGCTCCCGCTCGATGGCTTTTTTAAGTTGAGCAATTGCTTCTTCATACCGCCCAGTATCACGGAGTGCAACCGCAAGGTGACGTAAATAAGTATTAGGAGGTTTAGGATTAAGCCTTATTGCAATTCTGAAGAAGGATATGGCTTCCTCTCCTCTCCCCATGTAAATCAAAATATTGGCATATGTATAGACGACGTCAGCAGAATTGGGTTCAAGTTCAAGGGCTCGCTCCATTTTGGAAATGGCTTCATCATATTTTAAGGCCATCATTAAGGCGTAGCCCAAGCCAGCGTGCAACACAGCAAGGGAGCCATCCAGAGCGATCGCCTTCCTGTATAGCTCAATTGATTTCTTCAAAGACTCTTGAGGATTCTTGCTCAACCCAAACCAGATTTCTCCGATGGAGGCCTGAGCTAGCGCCCTGTAGGCGAAGGCATAGTTAGGGTCAAGGGAAATCGCTTCCTCTGAGAGTTGCCTCGCCCTGATAATTCCTTCAATGGTGGACTGATAGAATAAATATCTTGCCTCGGTGACCTTCATAAGGGCGTCAAGATTCTTGGTGCCTTTTGAAAATACCCGGGCTTGTTCACCTTCTGTTAATTTGACCTGCAGTGCTGTTATGATGTGTGTTGTAATTTCATCTTGAACAATAAATATGTCTTTTGAATTCCTGTCATAACGCTCTGCCCATAAATGACGACCGGTCAGGGCATCATTTAATTGCGCAGTGATCCTTACCTGTTCCCCGGACCTTCGCACACTCCCCTCCAAGACATACTGGATTCCCAACTCTTCCGCGACCTGCTGAACTCTCACCGGCTTTCCTTTGTAAGTAAACATGGAGCTGCGGGCAATTACAAAGAGTTTCGGGATCCTTGAGAGGGTTGTAATGATCTCCTCGGTTAAACCGTCACAGAAGGATTCCTGACGAGGGTCATCTGTCATGTTAACGAATGGGAGGACTGCAATAGAAGGTTTATCAGGTAGAGGAAAAGCCATCCTTTCCACCGATGCGATCTTGTCTGGTGGAGAGTAAAAATAGGCTCTCCAGGTGACAGAAGCTACAACGGCCAGGACAATTGCAACCGCCAAGGCGGCCCACTGCCATGGGCCTCTTAAGGCAATCTTCTGCCTTCTCGCAGGGGTTACTGGAGTCTCAAGCTCCTTAGGGGCAAGATCTGCCGGCTTCGGTTTCTCTTCTCCCTTCTGTCTAAGATTTGAAATAAACCTTTCCCAGGCCTCGGCGTTCTGGTATCCTTCATAACTGATGACAATATCATCTAATCCCGCTCCGAGTTTATCAATCGAAAACCTGAGCCTGACATTCTCCTGGCTCCCTCTGTACTCAAAAAGATTGGCCCAGCTGTCTTTTTCACCTTCGGTAAACCGATAGGTCTTTCCAACTCCATTCTCCAATTCTTTCTTTCTTCCAATAACTTTGAAAAGAGGTGCATTCTCGAGGTCAGGAAGTGCATCTTTCCATTTTCGGTAAATCCTCGGAAGCAAAATCTCTTTCTCGGATGAGCCTGCTGAATCTCCAATGGTTTCGTTAAGTAAGGCAAGCAGGCCCGAGTGTTCTTCCAGTGGGATAGATGTGATTTTCCCTGATTTTTTCATCTCGTTGACGACAAACGCTATGACCGAGAGGTAAAACCTCCGGGAGGGCGAGTCAAAATGAAGGGTCAATTCGTTCTTATGTCTCAGATGAGCATGGAACTTGAACTGATTAAGGTCAATTTTTATGGTCTGTTTTGTTTTTTCTTCCATTTCGCCACTTCGATCGATTTTTAGAAAGGGAAGCAATTTAAAGGGGTTAAGTATAACAACAAAAAAGTTTCACGGTTTAAACCATCGAAATTATATATCAGGTTCAAAATTTAACAAAATATTTTTTTTAAATCAATTTTTTAAAAGGAGGTGAGATGGAAAGGTCAATTTGCATCAATCTAATAGTGATTACTTAAAAAAGAAAGGAGAAAACGAATATGTGCAAAGCGAAGAAAAGTTTATTAGTTACTATCATCATTGGATCCCTTATTATGGGAGTTGTCCCGGGAACCCTGGCTGGACCTGCGGAAGAATCTGCCCAATTGGGAGACCAGTGGATTAAAGCCTTCGTTGAGGGTAACGTCGAGGCAATGGCCAACCTCTATGCCCGTGATGCAAGCTTCTGGGGGTTTCTCAGCCCTTTTCGTGACGAGGGTAGAGAGGCAATCCGTGCAACATTTGCCGGCCTTTTTAAGATCTTCACGATCCGTGCAGT
>DATIGG010000233.1:0-8302 GCA_035454825.1 Thermodesulfobacteriota bacterium
GTCGGCCCTACGGTACTTACGTTCACAGAGGCTCAGAAGGAGGTGTGCGATGGTTAAGAGAGAGAAACAGAAGGGTAAGATGGACATGGAAGCGATGATGGACATGTACAAGAAAGTGGGGACACCGGGCGCTCCGCACAAGTTGCTTGCGAACCTGGCGGGAAGCTGGACCACCAAGACCACAGCATGGATGGATCCCGATAAGCCCCCAATGGAAGGCAAAGGGACCTGCGAACAGAAGATGCTCCTTGACGGACGTTACCTGCAGCAGGAATATACCAGCGAGATGATGGGGAGTCCGTTCACCGGCATCAACCTCATTGGGTACGACAACCATACCAAGAAATATGTGTCAACCTGGATCGATTCGATGAGCACCGGTATCTATTATTTTGAGGGGACTGCCAGCGCAGATGGTAAGACCATTACGCAGGAAAGCAGCTACGACGACCCGGTCAGAGGTCCCACGGTATGGCGCAGTGTAACCAGGATCGTGGATGACCATACCCTGGAGTATGAAATGTACCTAACCTCTAAGGGGGGCAAGGAAGAGAGGATGATGGAGATGACCGTCACCCGGAAGCGATGAGCGAGGGCGGCCACAAAGAATAACGTTTGGGGTTATTAGCCCGTGAGAACTAAACATCCCATAAAGCGTAAAGAATAGGATGTCTGATTACAAAGATCAGGAAACAGATTACAGTGATTTAATCTCCGTAATCTAAAATAATCTTAGTAATCAGGTATAATCGTAATCCTTACATGAGGATTATATTATACCAGGAGGAATACCATGGCAGATAAACATACGAGAATGAGTCCGGTTGTTCACTTCGAGATGCCAGCGGAGGATAGAAAACGCATGGCAGATTTCTATACAAATGTGTTTGGTTGGCAGACACAGATGTTAGGTCCGGAAATGGGAAATTACGTTCTCGCCACAACGACGGAGCCTGACGAAACGGGCCGCCCAAAGAGTCCGGGTGCCATCAATGGCGGCTTCTTCCCTAAGTCGGACGATAAACCCGGGCAATATCCTTCTGTGGTGATTGCAGTCGAGGATATTAGAGAGCGTATGAAGAAAGTGGAAAAAGCAGGCGGCAAGGTGCTTGGGGAGCCGTGGGATATACCGGGCGTCGGATTGTATGTGTCGTTTATTGACACGGAAGGCAACAGGGTAAGCATGCTCCAGCCACATCGCTCATAAATGATTTTCAGTTGTTACGTGTGATCCCGTTCGCTTCGATCTTCTGGTCCATTCCGATTTCGGATTGCGGAATGTGAACTGTAAATTTTAAAATATGAAATGTGAAACCTGGAATACAAAATGAAGAAGATGGACGGATGGGAGAGGGATGAAGATTGCTACCTGGAATGTCAACGGGATCCGTGCCCGGTACGCGCAACTGTGCGGATGGATCGCTCGCGACCGGCCAGACGTGATTTGTCTTCAGGAGATCAAAGCGACGCCTGACCAAGTGCCGGCAATTCAGGGCGAATTGGAAGATTACTGGTGTTACTGGCATGGAGAAAAGGCCTACTCGGGTGTGGGCCTCCATATCAGGAGGGAATTCTGTCCCACAAAACCAACGCACTTACACCCCGCGTTCGATATTGAGAACCGAATGGTAACCGTCCAGCTTGGTGAGATAACCATCGCGTCCGTTTACGTCCCGAACGGCGGCAGGGATTTTCCCGCAAAGATGCGGTTCCTCAAAGCCCTGGAAGATTGGGTAGTGGAGTTCCGGATGAGGGGCTCGCCACTCGTGGTGTGCGGCGATCTGAACGTTGCAAGGGCTGAGATGGACGTCCACCCTAAAGAACGGAAACCGAACGCGATTGGGCAGTTGCCGGAAGAACGGGCGCTGCTTGAACGCATTATCTCCCAGGGACTTGTTGATGTCTGCCGGGCGCTGGATCCTTCCAATGAAGGCTTGTTCACGTGGTGGGCGCCCTGGCGCAATCATCGCCAGCGTAATATCGGCTGGCGTCTCGATTATCTTCTTGCCAGCCAGTCACTTCTCAGCCGAGTCGTTTCCTGCAAAGTTTTGACCGAGGTTGGCACGAGTGACCATGCGCCTGGGGTGGCGACTTTCTCCGACACGGACCGTCGCGAGAGCGGTGATCCTGTTGAACATTGAGTTTATGGGATGAAAAGAATATGATTCCTGCTAAACGAATTGCTCAGAGGGACGCGGCATAAATCCGCCGCCGGACACACCTGCATGGAAAGGGAAGGGGAGGTTGGAGATGATATCATGGAAGGAGTGGCTCGAGAAGAAAAAGGTTCTGATTGCAGACGGCGGATGGGGAACAGAGTTGATCAAGCAAGGGCTGAAGCCGGGCGAGATTCCCGAGGTCTGGAACGTCGACCGACCTGAGGGTGTCCGTGCTGTAGCGGCTTCCTACGTGAAAGCTGGAGCGGACATCATCCTGACCAATACCTTTGGCGGAAACCCTTTGAAGCTTGCCAAAATGGGGCTTGGACACAGGACGGCTGAGATTAACCGACTGGGGGCAGAAATTTCAAGGGAGGCAGCCAGAGGACACTGCCTCGTATTCGGCTCGATAGGACCGACCGGGGAGTTCATGACGCCCCTTGGGACTGCCACTGAAACGGGAGTGGTGAGTTGTTTTGAGGAGCAGGCAAAGGCCCTCTTAGTGGGAGGCGTCGACGGGATCGTCGTTGAGACGATGACAGACCTTGCCGAGGCCAAGGCTGCGTTACGTGCGGTCCGTGAGAACACATCCCTGCCGGTGGTTGTGTCTATGACCTTCGATAAAAAACGAAGTGGCTACGTAACCTTGATGGGAGTCCGGCCGGGGCAGGCCGCCTCAGAACTGGAGAAGGCCGGGGCGGATATCGTCGGCGCCAACTGTGGAGCGGGCATTGACCAGATGATCGGGGTTGCGCAACTCATGCGTCAGTCGACGCCCCTGCCGATCTGGTGCAAGCCTAATGCAGGCCTTCCGGAGTTTATAGACGGAAACACGGTTTACCGCGAAACTCCGGAGGAGATGGCATCCCGACTGAGGGCAATCGTGGAGGCAGGGGCGAGTATCGTCGGCGGGTGCTGCGGCACCTCACCTGCCCATATTCAAGCGTTTGTGTTGGAACGAAACAAACTCATTGCACCGGGATGAACTTACTTCCGTTGAACCTTCAGGGCAGGAGGGTCCCAATCGCGGTCCCGATGATCCACCGGAGGATTCCAATCAGTGGATCTAAAATGCCGAGGTAAAGGAGCCCGATGATGATAAAAAACCCGTAAGGCTCCAGGCGTGCGAGGAAATACGGGGTTCTTCCCGGTGCGATTCCCATCAGGATCTTTGAGCCGTCGAGGGGGGGAATAGGAATCAGATTCAGGGCCGCCAGCGTGATGTTGATCTGGACCACATAGTAGACGAGAATGGCCGCAATCCCTGAAGAGGGTATGGAGAACAGCCGGAAGAACAACAAAGCGACAGAGGCGAAAAGAATATTCGCCAGAATTCCGGCCGAAGAGACGAAAATGAGTCCCTTCCGTTTATCCGGGATGTTGTTGAGGTTGATCGGAACCGGTTTTGCCCATCCGAATCCCGCGACAAAGAGCATGAGGGTCCCGATCAGATCGAGATGTTTGAGCGGGTTGAGGGTCAACCGGCCCAGCCACTTGGCGGTTGGATCGCCCATCCTGTAAGCCACCCAGCCATGTGCTACCTCGTGGATGACCACGGAGTAAAGAAACGGAATGGCAATCAATGCAAAAGCCAACGGATCTTTGAGCAAAAGATTCAAGAGCCCCATCGATGTTAACCCGCCCTTTCTCATTCTATCAGACTCCCGTGATTAGCCTGATAGAAAGCATGTTTGGTCAGGATCTCTTTATTTCCCATTCTATGCATAATACATTCTTTCAAGCTGTTCAATCTGTGGGAAAGGGTAGGAATAAGCTGACGGAGTACAAGACTTTTTCAGTCCCGCGTAGACGGGACTTGATTCTTGTGTCGTAATTGTAATAGGTGGGCAATGCTGTTGTTTATTGTATACTGTTGTGTACACTCTTTTCTTTCATAGGGCGCGGTGCGCTCCGGGCCTGGGGCATTGTGTGGAAAAGGGTCACAAGAGTGTTTAGTAACGCCTCAGTCTTGGGACTGGAACAGGGTAGTCTCCCCTCCGAAACCTTGAAAAGCGGATCATTACAGACAGGTCAACCGAGGGATGTTGCTGAATGGATCGTTTTAAGGGCATTAACCCCGTGGTTCATCGCTCAAATGTGCCGCTTCAAGTTTTCTCCGGAGAGACCACCCTGTTCCCGCGGATAGATCTCCGAACCATAACTGGGGGAATACAGTGCTTATCAGATTTTTGTAGCTTTTCAATAATAACTCATGTATATTACAGTTTACTTTATTATTAAAATAGAAGGGGGTGAGTGGTAATGGCCAAAGGGCGCGTGAAATGGTTTAACGAGAAAAAGGGGTATGGGTTTATTTCCGGCGATGATGGAACAGATGTCTTCGTTCACTATTCAGCGATTAAGGGGGATGGGTTCAAGACCCTTCGCGAAGGCGATGAAGTGGAGTTCGAGGTTTCCAAGGGCCCAAAGGGTCCACAGGCAACCAATGTAACCGTTTTGGGCTGAAATGGAATCGCAGGCCCAAAGAAAAAGGGACCCCAGGTTTTTTAATGGGGTCTCTTTTTCTTTGATGTCATTTTGAAGGAGCGTGGCGATCGAATCTCCTTCTGCCGGTTGTCAAGGACAAAGGAAACAGGGATCTGTTTCTGTTTAGTCTCAACCATGAATATCACTTTACGGGAAGACCTCGATCCGGATCCTGATTTTTATTATCGTTACCAGTTTAAAATTTATCGTGAGCCCTATCTCATATGGGATAGAGATGTCTGGGAGGCGGTCCTTGACTCATGTGCTGTTTACCGCATCGAAGTCGATGGTGCATACGCCGGAGATATACTATTGGAGGGCAGGGGAAAAGACAGAAAATACATTGTAGACTTCAGCATCTTACCGGAGTACCAGGGGAAAGGAATCGGGAAGGCAGTTCTAAAAAAAATGAAGAAGATGGGTCATAAACTTACGGCTGTCACGAGAAAGGAAACTCTTGATTTTTTCTTAAAATCAGAGTTTGTTATAAGGAAGACGATAAAAAACTATTATCACCCAGGCGTCGATGGATATTACATTGAAAGCAGCTTGGGCCGCGAAAACTGAATAGTTGGAATATTGGAATGGTGGAATATTGAAGAAAAGACTATTCTACTTCACTCCGACCGTTCTGTCTTTTTGTCATTGCATTCTTCCATGATTCCATCATTCCGGTTTCATCGCAGGCACGGGAGCAAGGGGTCTTTATGGATCATCTCGAACTGCTGAGAGAATTGTCGAATCAGTTTGGAGTCTCGGGTTTCGAGGAGGAGGTCCGTGGCTGGATTTCTAAACAGATCAGAGATTGGGTGGACGAAATCGAGATTGATGCGCTCGGTAATTTGATGGTAAGAATCAATCCCGGCAGAGATATGATCCTGATGCTCGATGCCCATATGGATGAAATTGGGATCATGGTCAGTTATGTGGAAGAGGGCGGATTTCTCCGCTTTGCGCCGATTGGCGGGTGGGACCCGCGGGTTTTTCCAGCACAGCAGGTGAAGATTAGATCCCGGGATGGCAACAAGCATCAAGGCGTCATTGGCGCTTCGCCGCCTCATATTCAGACCCCGGAAGAACAGAGACAGGCGTTGAAGATCGAGGACCTCTTTATCGATATCGGAGCCAGATCGAGAGAAGAGGTCACAGGGGAGGGCATTGGAACCGGGTCGCCCGGCAACATCCACTACCCCTTTCAGATGATCGGAATGGAACGAGCCATGGGAAAGGCGCTGGATGACCGGGTAGGGTGCGCAGTTCTCATGAGATGTCTGGACTATTTTTCTAAGAACCGCCCTGATTTCACTCTGGTCGCCAATTTCGCTGCCGGCGAAGAGGTCGGGCTCCGTGGAGCCAAAACAGCGAGTTACCAGATCAAACCGGATGTGGCTATTGTGGTTGAGGGGACGGTGGGCGCGGATACCCCCGGTATCCAGGGACCCAGATGTCCAGCGCGGTTGGGTCAGGGACCGGCCATATCTGTGGCTGATAAATCGATTATCGTGAACCCGGCCCTTCTCGCTTTCATCGAGCAAATTGCCAAGGCATTAAAAATCCCGTGGCAGTATAAGATCCCTCTCACCGGGAGCACTGACGCAGGAGAAATTCATGTGAGCGGAAAAGGGGTTTTGACCGGGATCATCTCGGTTCCTTGCCGTTATATCCATTCGCCGAGTAGTGTCGTTGATCTCAAGGACTTTGAAAACACCTTTTCATTAGTTGCTGAGGTGGTTCGAAGAGCGCGAGAGATTCCTTCTACTTGCCAAAGAATCCCTTGAATAAGGTCCTCCAAGGCCTGTCTTTTTTTGAATGTTTTTCCATGACCCTCTAATCTTATACGGAAGCGCGGGTCACGTTTGCCGCAAAATGCCAGGTGTGATAAGATTTACAGTAATCCTTGTGTGGGACTACATCGTGAAGAAGCCTTAGCACCCACCAAATGAATAGGGAGGATAAGACCATGGCAAAAAACAGACCTTTTGTTCACCCCTACATCCCCAATTCTGTTCCTGAAGTGAAAAAGAGAATGATGGAAGAAATGGGGATAAAGGATGTCGAAGAGCTTTTTAGGGATTTACCCGTCAGATCAAAGCCGCCTAAACTTCCTGGGCCAATGTCGGAGTATGACCTGAGGAAGCACATCCTGGGGATACTGGCAAAGAACAGGGATGATCTCCTGATTTTTTGTGGATCCGGGTGCTGGCCTCATTATGTCCCTGCAGTGGTCGATGAAATAATCAACCGGACAGAATTCAAAACGGCCTATCTCGGAGAACCTGAATCAGAAAAAGGAAAGATGCAGGCCCTGTTTGAATTTCAAAGCCTGGTGGCAGAACTCATTGAAATGGATGTGGTCATTAATTCTGTCTATTCTGAACCGGCATCTGCCGGGGAGGCGGCCAATATGGCCAGGCGGCTTACAGGACGCAGTGAAATACTTGTCCCCAGGAACATGAATTATGAAAAATTGCAGGTCATGAAGAGTTACACGGAGTGGTCGGGAGGGAGGATAAACCAGATCACCTATCAGCCTCAAAACGGAAAACTGGATACGAATGATTTAAAAAAGAAAATCTCTTCAAAGACAGCAGCGGTTTTCATTGATAACCCATCCTATTTCGGGATTCTCGAGGATCAGGTCGATCAAATTGCTGAAATAACCCATGATCATGGTGCGATCTTCATCGTTTCGGTCGACCCTTCTTCTTTAGGAGTGATGAGAGCGCCGGGAGATTACCAGGCAGATATTGTGGTCGGCTCTGGCCAGCCTCTGGGCCTCCATATGAATTATGGGGGAAACTCCCTTGGTTTCTTCGGTTGCAGATCGGATGAAAAATATCTGGATCAATTGCCGGGATATGTGGCTGCGGTTACGACGACGATGGATGGAAAGGATAAAGCCTATTTAGACACGTTATGGGAAAAACGCCATTTCTTCTTCCAGAGGGAGAATGCCACTTCTATGATCGGCAGTTCAAGCAATTTGTGTGCAATTGGAGCGGCTGTTTACCTTTCCCTCCTGGGGCCACAGGGAATGCGTGAGATCGGAGAAGGAGTCTTTCAAAGAACAGACTATGCCATCCAGCAGATCTCCAAGATTAAAAAGGTAAAAACTCCGGTCTTTGAAGCCCCCCACTTTAAGGAGTTCATAATCAATTTTGACAAGACTGAAAGAACTGTGAAAGAGATCAACAAGATCCTTTTGAATAAGCACGGAATTGTGGGGGGGAAGGACCTCAGCCAGGACTTTCCGGGACTGGGGCAGAGCGCCTTGTTCTGTGTCACCGAAGTTCACGGGAGCGGGGAGATCGACAAGCTTGCCGACGCCATCCGTCAACTCTGATAAGGGAGTAACCGCTAAGTCTCTGAACAGGGACAGGGTAGTCTTCCCTCCGAAACCTTGAAATGCGGATTATTTGAGGGGGGAAGCAGCGGATGGTGCGGAATGGGCCGTTTTTAGGGATAGTTACTCTATGGTTCTTTGCTCAAAGGTGCCGCTTCAAGTTTTCTCCAGGGAGACCATCCTGTCCCTGTAGATAGATCTCGAACCATAACTGATGGAATACATAAGGGAGGTGTAAGAATGAGCCAGATTAGAGAAGTCATGCAAGCCAGATGGAATGAGCCATGTATCTTTGAAATGGGACGTAAAGGAA
>DATIGG010000234.1:0-2888 GCA_035454825.1 Thermodesulfobacteriota bacterium
GACGCCGCGCCTTGCAGCCTCTTTGTCGAGCTTCATTTCACCCCCCAGAAAATAGTTCTCATCAAGATAGCCCAGCAGAAGATCGGCATCAGTGACACAGGGATCCGTACCTCCTCTCCCGTAACAGATCGGGCCAGGGTCTGCCCCGGAGCTTTCCGGCCCTACCTGGAGCGTTCCCATCCTGCTGACCTTCGCAATGCTGCCGCCTCCTGCTCCAATCTCCATCAAGTCAACAACTGGCACTTGAATGGTCAGACCACTCCCTTTCATAAATCTCTGAACGCGGCCGACCTCAAAGGTCGGCACCACACCGGCAACCCCTTTTTGAATGAGGCAGGACTTGGCTGTGGTTCCTCCCATGTCAAAGCAGAACATTTCCGAAATCTTGAAGAGTTTGCCATAGTATTGGCCCGCGATGACCGCTGCGGTAGGGCCGGACTCGATGATCCTGACCGGAAACTCAGCCGCCGTTTCGACAGAGGTGACGCCACCACTTGAAAGCATGATAAAGAGTTTTCCTTTGAAACCAATGGACTCCAGCCTTCCGGCCAGCTTGGAGAGATATTTTCCCGTAAGAGGCTTGACATAGGCATTGGTTGCTGTGGTGCTCGTCCTCTCATACTCTTTAATCTGCGGCAAGACCCGGTATGAAATGGAGACGGATATTCCAGGAGCTTCCTTCTCAATGATCTCCCTGAGCATCAGCTCGTGAGCTGGATTCTCAAAGGAGTTCATAAGACAGACAGCAATCGACTCAACGCCCATGTCAAGAAGGGTACGGACCACTTTCTTTGCTTCTTCCGGATCAAGCGCTTTCAGGACGCTCCCATCGCTCCGGATCCTCTCATCCACTTCGAAACGATACCTTCTCGGAATCAACGGCTTGGGAAATTCAGCGAATATGTCATAAGGGGCGTAGCGGATCCCTCTTCCAATTTCCAGGACATCCCGGAAGCCCTTCGTGGTGATCAGGCCTGTCTTGGCTCCCTTTCTCTCTATAATCGAATTGATGACCAGGGTCGTTCCATGGATCACTTCATCCATGACTTCCACAAACCCCGGGGCTTTGATCTCCAATTCTCTGATCCCTTGCTCCACAGCATCCGAGGGATCTCCGGGAGTGGTCAGGCACTTATTGATTTTTATCTCCCCCGTTTGATCGTTAAGCAGGACAAAGTCGGTGAAGGTGCCGCCAATGTCACAGCCTAACCGATACACCTTCTCAGCCATGAAGACCTCCAATTCTATTGGTTCGGAGTCGCTCAGTTCGGGGTTCGGAGTGAACCCGAAAAACCGAAATTATGACCCAACGGGTCCGAACTCTGAACTCCAAACTCATCACTGTATTTCCTCTTTGTGCAGTTCCTTTAACAGAAACTTCTGGATTTTGCCGCTTGCCGTCTTGGGAAGCTCCTCAACGATCTCTACGTACTTTGGAATCTTGTATTTGGCCACTCTTCCTTTGAGAAATTCGAGGACCTCCCCGTTGTTCATCGTCTCCCCTGGTTTGAGAACGATGAATGCTTTGCCTACCTCGCCCCATTTCTCATCCGGAAGGCCTAAGATTCCTACCTCAAAGATCTTCGGGTGGGTATGAAGAACCTTTTCAATCTCAGCGGGGTAGACGTTTTCCCCGCCGCTGATGTACATATCTTTTTCGCGGTCCACGATATAGATGTATCCCTCCTCATCTGCTCTGGCCAGATCTCCCGTGTAGAGCCAGCCGTCTCGAATCGTCTCGTCCGTGAGATCCGGCCGGTTCCAGTATCCACTCATCAGGGTTGGGCCATTAATCATGATTTCGCCGACCTCCCCCGGATTGACCTTCTTTCCCGACTTATCAACGATTCTTACTTCTCCATGGAAGACTGGCAGTCCTACAGATCCTATCTTTCGCGCTGCATCCTCGGTCGAGAGGAATGTGATGGTGGAAGCTTCTGTTTGGCCAAAGATTTGGGAGATGGTAATCCCTTTTCCATAGTATTCCTTCAGCATTGCCTTCGGAACGCGTTCGCCCCCCGTAAAATAACAACGGATGGAGCTTAGGTCATACCGGTTCAAATCGCATTCCAGGAGAATGAACTGATAGACGGTCGCTGGTAATTCAAGGAGCGTGACCCGATATTTTTGAATGGTCTCAAGAATCTCATGGGGCAGAAAACGCTTTTTAAGGATGAGGGTCCCACCTTTGTAAAGGACAGGAGCGGCTTCAACAAGGAGCCCTCCAGAGTGGAACAAGGGCCTGGAAACGATCATGATATCTTTGGAGGTAAGATTGTAGAAAATGTCTGCATTCAGGGCATTGAAAAAAGTCTTGCGATGGGAAAGGATCGCTCCTTTCGGGATGCCTGTGGTTCCTGAAGTATACATCAGAATGTGAGGGTCTTCGTCTCCTATGGCCACCGGGAAGCAAGGTTCGTGGATAGGGTTTTCGAGAAGACCTTTTTCATAGTCCTTTGCCCAGTCCGGACAAGGAGGACCCACCGACACATAATCTCCGCTGGAAAGAGTTAAATTGGAACGGAGAGAAGCCACCTCGTCCAGAAACTCAGGGTCAAAGATGAGCATTCTGGAGCCACTATCCCTGATGATAAATTCGATCTCAGGACCCGCCAGTCTCCAGTTGAGAGGAACAAGGATTGCGCCAATTTTCGAAAGGGCAAAAAAAATTTCAACATACGGATGGCAATTATAAAGAAGAACGGAGATTCGGTCTCCCTTTTGAACTCCAAGTTTTAGAAGGAGATGACAGAGTTGGTTGGTGCGTTGGTTCACTTCCTGGTAGGTGAAGGAACGATCCTCCAAGATCAAAGCGCTCTTATGAGGTTGGAGAAGACTCCATTTCTTTATCCAATCACCAATGTTCATCGTTTTAAGCTGGCGAAAAG
>DATIGG010000235.1:0-2368 GCA_035454825.1 Thermodesulfobacteriota bacterium
GAGGAGGAAGGGTAAAGGACCTTCCCGGGGTTCGGTACCACATCATCCGTGGCACCTTAGACTCCGTAGGCGTCCAAGACCGTAAACAGAGCCGCTCCAAATACGGAGCCAAGAAACCCAAATAACTTAAAGTTCTCTTCCAAACCCATTCATCAATAAGGAAGAAGGAGCTTTTATGCCCAGAAAAAGGGAAGTTAAAAAAAGGGAGACACTTCCGGACCCAAAATATCATGATACGCTGACTGCCAAGTTTATTAATGGGATCATGCGTCGCGGAAAGAAGAGTTTGGCGGAAGGGGTTTTTTATCGGGCCCTTGATATGATCAAAGATAAAACCCATTCTGATCCGGTTAAAGTTTTCAATCAGGCAATGAATAATGTGAAGCCCCTCATCGAGGTGAGACCCAGGAGGGTGGGAGGGGCCACTTACCAAGTTCCAGTAGAAGTGAGACCGGAAAGGAAAATCGCTCTGGCTATTCGTTGGATCATTGGCTTCTCAAAACAGCGGTCCGAAAAGACGATGCAAGAAAAGCTATCGGCGGAATTGATCGATGCAGCCAATAACCGGGGGGCTGCCATTAAAAAGAAAGAAGATACTCATAAAATGGCCGAGGCCAATAAGGCCTTTGCCCATTATCGATGGTAGAGAAACAACTGGAATATTGGAAAACTGGAATACTGGAATGATGGATTCGGGAAAAAAGAAAATATCTGCAGGACGTTTACCCATTATTCCAATGGATTGGATTTCCAAGATAGAGGTTTATTGTGTCAAATATGGAATTAAAAGAACGAACTCGTAACATTGGCATCATGGCTCACATCGATGCCGGCAAGACGACAACGACCGAGCGGATTCTCTATTATACTGGGGTCACCCATAGAATCGGAGAAGTCGATGAAGGTTCTGCGACCATGGATTGGATGGAACAGGAGAAAGAGAGAGGAATTACCATCACCTCAGCTGCCACCACCTGTTTCTGGAAAGATCATCGGATCAATATCATCGATACTCCTGGCCACGTTGATTTCACGATCGAGGTCGAGCGATCTCTTCGGGTCCTGGATGGAGCGGTTGCGGTCTTCTGTTCAGTCGGAGGGGTAGAACCTCAATCCGAAACCGTCTGGAGACAGGCGGATAAATACCAGATTCCAAGGATTGCCTTCATCAATAAGATGGACCGGATGGGTTCAGACTTTCAAGGCTGCATCCAGATGATGAAAGATCGCCTAAAAACCGTGCCCATTCCGATCCAGTTTCCCATTGGAAAGGAAGACGATTTCCAAGGTGTCATTGATCTGATCACGATGAAGGCCGTTGTTTATGATCCCCATAGCCTCGGTGCCCAGTATGAAATCTTGGATGTGCCGGGTCCTTACTTACAGGAGGCCTCAAAGCAACGAGAGATCCTCATCGAAAGATTGGCGGAGAGGGATGATTCCCTGATGGAAAAATTTGTCGAAGGCAAGGAAATTTCAGAGCTGGAATTAAAAAGGGCGGTCAGGCAGGTGACACTCCAACTCAAAGGAACCCCTGTGCTTTGCGGTGCCGCCTTCCGAAACAAAGGAGTCCAACCACTTCTCGATGCCATCATTGATTACCTGCCCTCCCCTTTAGATGTCCCGCCTGTGAAAGGGGTAGACCTCAAAGGTCACGAACTGACATTTTCTGCAAACAATGGACACCCCCTTTCGGCATTAGCCTTCAAAATTATGAATGATCCTTACACCGGACAACTCACATTCTTCCGAATCTATTCCGGATCGCTTAAGTCCGGAGATTCCGTATTCAATTCTATCAAAGGAAAACGGGAACGGATCGGACGTCTGGTTAAAATGCATGCGAACAAGCGGGAGGAGATTCATGAAGTCTCTGCCGGTGATATCTTCGCCGCTGTAGGCCTCAAGTATACCACCACCGGAGATACGATCTGCAGTGAAAAGCAACCGATCATTCTCGAATCGATGAATTTTCCCGACCCGGTGATCTCCATCGCGATCGAACCCAAGACAAAGGGAGATCTCGAAAAGCTCGGGACCTCTCTCCAAAAATTGACTCTGGAAGATCCTTCATTCAAAGTGAAGACCGATGAAGAAACAGGGCAAACGATACTTTCCGGCATGGGTGAACTTCACCTGGAGATCATTGTTGATCGCCTCTTAAGAGAATTCAATGTAGAAGCAAATGTGGGACAACCCCAGGTAGCCTACCGGGAAACCGTTACAAAAACAATCAAGTCTGAAGGCCGATTTGTTCGCCAGTCGGGCGGTAGAGGTCAGTATGGTCATGTCTGGTTGACGCTCGAACCCCAGGTGTCGGGCAAAGGCTTTGAATTTGTCAATCGTATCGTAGGAGGAGCCATCCCTC
>DATIGG010000236.1:0-2715 GCA_035454825.1 Thermodesulfobacteriota bacterium
ACGCTTTCAGAGCGAACCACTGTTTGAAAAAGAGATATTGGAGGAGTTTTTGTCTTTCACACTCCTCTTGGAGCTCCCCTTTAGCCGATTGAAGGGCCTTCGCGTCTCTATCCCTGAGCTCTTGAGACCACGAGCTCCAAACTCTTCCCCCGTAATGAGACTTGAGTGCCATGAATAGAGCAAAGTCATCGAGCCACCAGCTCTGTCTTTCGCAAAAAAGCATGAAATCGTCAGGACGAGGATACCTCTTGAATTGATGGTACATTTTTTCAAAGAGTTGATTCTTGAATTCGACGACGCATGGGTAGTCCACCAGCTCTTCTTTGGGTTGGGGCAGAGGCTCCGGCTTGTGTTGGCCAAGGAAACCCTGTTGAAAAATGAACTCCGGGCTGAGAAGGAGGGGATTGCACGCGAATGCCGAGATGCTGTGATAGGGCGAATTGAAATACTCTAGATCTGTCGGATTCAAAGGAAGGCACTGCCAGTATCTCTGATTTGTCTCAGCCAGAAAGTCAGCAAACCGGTAGGCCCACGGCCCCATATCTCCAATCCCGAACAGAGAAGGCAAGGAGGTAAGATGGCAAAGAATACCGCTTCGTCTTTCCATGTCATTTCCAGCGAGCAGACTTATGCTCAAAAATTAGAAATTACAGAAATAGAAAATTTCTATCAAGAAGATTGTTAGGAGCATACTGGCAATGAACTACCTTTTCTGAAGATAGTAGCTCTCCATTTGTTTCAACTCTTGGAGATACTCCTTCTTCAATTTGAGGTCTGGATGAATCACCATTTCAGATGAAAGGGG
This sequence comes from Thermodesulfobacteriota bacterium, assembly GCA_035454825.1. Classification (GTDB taxonomy): domain Bacteria; phylum Desulfobacterota; class BSN033; order BSN033; family UBA1163; genus DATIGG01. The sequence goes on from DATIGG010000236.1 coordinate 806, forward strand.
GGCGAGATGGGGGAAAACATCTATACCGTAGGTGTTTCTTCCTTTCCTGTCTGCTTCGTGGATTATGAGCAGAGAGTAGTAGCTAAGAAGCATTCGCGAAGTCATCGGCCTTCTTGAAAGGTAAGCTCTCCCGCCGATCGTGTTCAGGAGAAAGCCGGCATAATGATATAGAACATCAAAAGAGGGCCTGACTCGATCCGGATCAGGACATTGGTTCCCCAGAACCAGCCATCTGTAGATCACCTCAAGATTCAATTCCAGTGTTTCTGATTCGTTGATGGTAATCTCTTTGACAAGTCTGATGTCGGCGTTGCTAAGGGTCCGGAAAACATGAAATATGTTCTTTGTCATCACTGCGGAATCTATCCCGTCGCCTGCCGGGACTGGCAGATTGGAGGAGAGCCTCCCAAGGATCTGCTTGAATTCAGCGTAGGAATCCACTCGTTCATTCAAATGTCGAATGTAGCTTTTCTTGTCGAGATACAGGAAGAAGTCCCGAATATCATTCTCAACCCTGGCACAGTATTCTTGGGGGTCCAAAGACTTGGGCTGTTTGATTTCACCAGAAAATACGCGTTCTTGATCGCCTATCGGTATATCTTTCTGAGGTTGAAGGAGGCTCTCTTTCTCCTTTTCGCTGAGCTTCTTCTCGCTTTCCTGACGACTCCGCTCGAACCCCAAGTAATACCCGATCAGGACCGCGACAACGGCTATCAGCACCATGGAGATCCTGACCCACAACCGTTTCTTCGCTTTTCTTCTCATGATCTCTCCCCCGAATCAGCCTCCCTAATAGGGAGGCGAATCGTAGCTATAGTCCCTTTATCGACCTCGCTTCTTATTCTGATCTCCCCGCGGTGATTCATGATGATCTGGTGAACCATGGTCAATCCCAAGCCTGTACCCTTGGTTTTGGATGTGAAGAAGGGGTCGTATATCGAATCGAGCAGTTCCTTTGGAATCCCACAGCCAGTATCCTGGACGGATATGACGAGCGCATCTTTCTCCTGGCTCGCTGCGATGGTCAGCGTCCCCCCCTTTGGCATTGCATCAATCGCATTTGCTATGAGATGATACAAAGCTGTCCTGATTTGACGACGATCTATCGGAATAGACAGGTTATCCAGGCGAAAATCTCGAATGATCGTCACGTTCAACTGGGCTGCCTCAGTCTCCACAGTGCCTAAAGCTTCTTCGATGACCTGGGCAACTGGTTCCGAGTGAGGTGAGGCAGCCTGCACGTCCAGGAAATCATGGATGTGTGTGACAAGGTTTTCCAAACGGAGGGTCTCTTCCATGATGATGTCGATGTACTTTCTGAACCTCGCATCAGTCAGCTCCGCTTTGATCCGGCGGGCAAACCCACCTATCGTCATGATCGGGTTTCTGATCTCATGCGCGACCCCTTCGGCCAGATGACTCATAGCCGCAAGTCTCTCAGCCCTGATGAGTTTTTTCTGAGCCAGCCTGAGTTCCTGGCTTGTGGAATGGAATTGATCGGACATTTTCCGGTAGAGTTGGGCGTTTTCCATTGCGATAGCCACAAATTGGGCCATGCTCAATAACAGCTCAAGGTCAGCGCGGGCAAAGCGTCTGCCCGACTTCTTATTAATGACCTCGATAGCACCTACGGGTCTGTTCCTCAAGATAAGGGGCACGCATATCATTGACTTTGTCTTAAACCCGGTCATCCGATCGAATCGATCTGTAAACCTTTTCTCTCTCGTTACATCTTGAATAACCATCGGTTTTCCGCTCTGAACTACATGCCCCACAATCCCCTCACCCAGCTGTACCGTAATTCCTTTCAGAGGTTCCTTTCCTGGTCCCCTGGAAAGGCGAACGAAAAGGAGTTCCTTCGCCTCATCCAGCTCAAAAAGGGAGCTTGCCTCCGTACCCATGAATTCTTC
>DATIGG010000237.1:0-6046 GCA_035454825.1 Thermodesulfobacteriota bacterium
AGAACCAGATCGAACATGGTGCGCTCAATCTTTTGAAGCGCTTCCTCTGCAGTTTCCGCCACCTCGACAGAAAAACCACCCATCTCGTCAAGTGCCCTGGACAAAAATGTTCTGACCTCCATTTCGTCGTCAACAACCAGGATTTTAGCTCCCATAAGCATGTTTTCGTTAAGCTGAAGTCTAGCAATCCGGACGAATAACTAATAAATCAAATATTTCGCCCGCAGCTTACAGAACTGTTCGAGAGGCCGCTGCCATTTCTCTACGATGGTGCTGGGGTCCTGACCGTCTTTGATGGCCTGCAGAACCTCATGAGACCCGATCAGCCCCAATGTTTTTTGGAGCTGGAAGTCCCTGGGATAAAGCCGATAGAGTGCACTGGCAATTTCTACTCCAAGGGCAGGGGAGTCAAGGGCCTGCCGATCAACCAGGACAATCTGAACGCCATGGCACAAGCGATTCTTAAAGCAACTGCTCCTGGGTATGAAATCGACTGGCATGAATCGAATGCCCTGGATCTTGCGGCTGTCCAGATATCCCGCGAGCTCTCTTGCATTGATCCAGGGCGCTCCGAGAAGCTCGAAAGGGCTGTCGGTTCCTCGCCCTACGCTCACATTTGCACCCTCGACCATTGCCACACCGGGATAAAGGATCGCTTGCGTGACCGTTCGCAAATTCGGCGAAGGACCTACCCACAACAACCCGGTCTCGTCATACCAATCGCTGGGTCTGTAGCCCTCCATCTTAATGACGTGCAGCTTCGCTCCGATCCTGTTTTCAACATTAAACATCCCTGCCAACTCCCCCACCGTCATGCCATGTCGAACGGGCAAAGCATAGTAACCGGTAAAGGATTTAAGTCCTTCATCCATGATGGGTCCTTGAACCCGGAAGCCCGTGATTGGGTTAGGTCGATCGAGGACGTAAAAAGCGATTCCCTTCCTGGCTGCGGCCTCCATTGCATAAGCCATCGTCGTGATGTATGTGAAGAAACGGGCGCCTGCATCCTGGATATCGAAAACCAGGGCATCCAGGCTGCGAAGCATCTTTTCCGTTGGCCGTTTGGAGTCTCCGTACAGGCTGTAAACAGGTAAGCCTGCCGAGGGATCTATAGTCGGCGAGATTTTCCCTTCTTCCTTGCCCGAGAGGCCGTGCTCCGGGCTGAAGATGGCCGCCAGCTTCAACCTCGGCGCTTTGGAGAGGAGGTCGATGGTTCGTCGTCCTGCCGAATCAAGACCTGAATGGTTGGTGATGAGCCCTACGCGCAACCCTGCGAGAGGTGCAAACTTTTCACTCACCAGGACGTCAATCCCGGCTCTTAAGTTGCCAGCCTGATCCTTCTCGTCCTTGGATTCGCCCGCGAGAGAAGGTCTCATGGCCAGGATCTGTTCCATTGAAACCGGGCCCATTGAATCAGACACGAGAGAGATGATTTCCCCCCGAAGGGCCTCGACATTGCCTTTGCCGTTTGGGTGAAGGCGGTTGCTCAGGAGGATGACATACGTTCGGGAAACCGGATCCACCCAGATCATGGTTCCTGTAAATCCTTTGTGTCCGTATGAACCGGCAGGGAGCAGTGCATTACGGTTGGACGCAAAGGGTGGCCCGATGTCCCAGCCAAGCCCCCTGAAAGGAGTTTTGTCAGGTGGCGATTGGGGGAGGGTCATCTTATCGATCATGGCCTGGCTGAGGATCTGTCCATTCTTCCCTCTGCCTCCGTCGAGCAGCATCTGTGCATAGATTGAAAGGTCCTCTGCAGTGGAGAAAAGCCCGGCATGACCAGCGATGCCGCCCATCCTGTAAGCGGTTGGATCGTGAACTTCTTTAATGCCATCCTTCCGGCTGGGTGCGATCCGGTCAAACAGGACCGAAGAAGGCTTGAAGCAGGTATCGTTCATTCCTAAAGGCTTGAAGATATGCCGGTCACAGTATGCCTCGAGCGATTCTCCGGAGACCCGCTGGACGAGCTCACCCAAGATTTCGAAATTGATATCACTGTAGACGAAGCGCGTTCCCGGAGGAGAGGTCGGTTTTTCCTCCTCGATCTTTTTGAGCGCCGTTTCGCAGCCAGACCACGAAGGGTTCAGGTCGAGGTCCGGCCTCAGACCTGAATAATGGGTCAGGAGATGTTGAAGCGTAATCTCCGCCTTCCCGTTTTCTTTGAACTCTGGCCAATATTTTGCGACCGGGTCATCCAGGCTTACCTTGCCATTCTCCACGAGTTGCAGCAGAGCGGTTGTGGTTGCGACTACCTTGGTAAGGGAAGCAACGTCGAAGAGCGTATCCAGGGTCATGCGGACTTTCTTGGGTTCCAGTGCCCTATGGCCGAAGGCGCGACGATAGATCACCTTCCCCTGATTTCCGATCAAAATCACAGCTCCAGGGATCTGGCGGCCGCGAATCGCTCGTTCAACCGATTCAGCAATGGGTGCAAGTTTTTCTTGAGAGATTTTCGGGGGTGGGTTTGCAGAGGCATTCGTATCAAGCGGTTCAATGAGGGTGAATAATATCAGTGTGAAGAGGACCCAAGTCAGTCGTTTCACGTTCTTAGCCGTCCTAACGTATTCTCTCAGTTACGCTCGGAGATCAGAATAATCAGTGCAAAATGTTCAATAATCAATGGGCCATTAGCACTGAGAGCCGGAACTGAATTTAATTCTGTAAATCATTGATAATGGGTCAATGCTAATTGATCATTGTCCAATGAGATTCTTAATGGTGGCTCTTCCTTTTTCAAGCCGAATGCGGAATAGACGTTACAAGGATTCCAGAGCATCCACCCGCCAGAGCCAAATTCTTTAGCGGCGCTAATCTGGTCCCTGATCTCCTTATCTTTGAAGTGCCTTTTATCGAAGGCATAATCTCTGAATGCCTGAAGCCACGGCCTGAAGCGGGTTGGGGCAAGCTGCGTACGCTCGTGGGCTCTTTTAAGGGTACGATAGACGATTTCGTAGGGATTTGCAACCGGAATCCTATAACCGGGAATCCCATATCGGAAACCCGAGGGATAGAGCATCGGGGAGAGATAATCGAGATGCGAGACGAGGGCTTCGAGTTTTTGCCCGATCCAGGTATCATTCAGATTCCAACAGACATAACCAAAGATGTCCGCAGCCATAAAGACATTGTGAGGCGTAAGCCTATTTTTCGCTTCCGAGAGAAAGCCGGAGATGGCTTTAACTCTGTTCTCCTGGGTGTTCTCCATCGAAAACTGAAGGCCAGACGCATCAGGGAAGCGAACATAGTCGAACTGGATTTCGTCAAATCCGTGTCGGGCTGCCTCTATGGCGATTTCGATGTTGTAATCCCATACCTCCTTTTTGAAGGGATCCACCCACGCAAGATTTTCCCTGTCACGCCATATCGCCCCGCTTTGCGTTCTTACGGCGAACTCAGGTTTTGCAAGGGCGAGGGGATTGTCCTTGAAGACAACGATCCGGGCGATCGTATAAATGCCCTTCGCTTTGAGAGATTTAATCAAGTCATCGATCTCCCTGACCGTGATGACTTGCTGACTACCGACTTCCATCGCAAGAGGGATCGCGCTTTTATAAGGGATCATGCCCCGGTCCCCTTTGACATCGATGACAAGCGCATTCAGCTCGGTCTCCTGGATGAGCCTCAGGGCGGATTCCCGTATGCCCTTGTAACCGATTCCATAGAATGAGAGATAGAGGCCTTTCGGTGTGAAGGGGAAAAGCCTTATCAGGTGAGGCGCATTCACAGGAGAAATACTGATGACTTCTTCGGCTCTCCGATATCCATGGGCTCTCAAGACGAATTTGTTCCCTGCTCTGCTCTGGAAGAACAACCCGCTTTCATCCGTGAGTGTCACCTCATCGTTCGAAGTCACCCAGACTCCCTTTAATGGCTTCCCTGTATAAAAGTCGACGACCTTCCCAGGCGTGAATCCCATTGCATGCGCGGGTATCGCCCCCAGAGAGATACTGAGAAGAATCATGATCCATCTTTTGTTTGTCTTGTTCAATCGCATCTTAACCTACCCCCTGAACCCGTCTGTGAGAAATCCCTCAGTAATAGCCGGAGATCAAAATAATCAGTACAAAATGTTCAATGATCAATTGGCAATTAGCACTGAGAGGCAGAACTGAATTTAATTCTATAAGTCATTGATAATTGGTCAATGCTAATTGATCATTGTCAAATGAGATTCTTAGAACGGTCCCTTCAGCAGTATCCTCTGGTTGTCCCCTCTCAAATAATCCGCTTTTCAAGGTTTCGGAGGGGAGACTACCCCGATCCAATCGCACCCGAGACTGACGGGATACGTCTGTGACTATTTTTTCGAAAGCTCCCTTGTCCGAATGGGTGATGAGATAACGGGGGAGAGACCTGATGTGATCCGTGGGGCTTGCATGACGGCGCTCCATCGTGAATGTGGCCATATACCCCGCTTCTAATGCTTTATGGATCAGTTCGTCATTGCAGATGCCAAAGGGCCATGCCAGCATGTCCACTCTGATGTCGAGTTCTCGTTCCAGTTTCTCTCTCGATTTTTTCAATTGCATCTCCACGAAGTGTTCATACTCAGAAGGGATCAATCTCACCTTGTCTTTCTTAAAATTAGGATGCCAGAACGTGTGAGATTGGAAATCGAAAAAACCTGATTCTTTCATTTCTTTAAGCTGGCCCCACGTCACTGCATAGGATGCATTGGATATGGCAGAGGGGTAGATGAAAAGCGTGGCAGGAACCCGGTACTTCCTCAGCAGGGGAAACATGTCCGTATAGACCGATCTGTGGCCATCATCAGCAGTGATCACTAATGATTTAAGGGGAGGGGCTTGCCCTTTGCCCCGAATGTGATCCACCAGTTGCCTGAGACTGATGACGGCATAACCATGATGACTGAGATATTGAAGCTGAGATTCGAAAACAGCCGTTGTCACCGTCATCGAGTCCACGGCTACAGAGCCGAATCTGTGATAGAGCAGGATAGGAATCCCTGTTGTTCGAACACTGACTTCTTTTTCCCTTGATTCCCCTCGACTTGACGGCAATCCTAATAGGAAGAAGAGAAGAACGGAGAAGGTTAAAAGATAAGCTTTCATAGGACAAAGATCCGTGACCAGTAATGGCTAAATGTAACGCTGTTCAGTTGAGTAAATACCGTTCACCCTGAGCCTGTCGAAGCGTGGGTAATTGAACCGTTCATGCTTCGACAAGCTCAGCACGAACGGCTTATGCGAACAGCATTGTGGCAAAATGCCCTCATTAAATGAAATTACTTATCTCCCCTCGGTTTGATTCTTTTCCCTCTGAGGTAGAATCCCAAAGCCTCATCAACGACTTCTTTTACCTTTTTCCTCTCCCAGTAGGCCAATGCCTTAATCTTCTTTAAATAATCATCCCTTAAGATGAAGGTGGCTCTTGTCCAGCCGATCTTAAGTCCCTTTTGGGAAGTCTTAACTGCAGCCAATCTAATTGCCCCCTCTAACTTTGTGTAAACTTTGTAAACAAAGTAAGCATGACCTGTGGGTGTGCATTTTTTGTACCATATAAGCGAAACTTCAGCAGCAGATGTATCGCCCCTAAATCATTACGTTATTCTTATCTAAAGAGAAAAAGGCTATGAAGGCCTAAATGTGAAAAGTAACAAGAAAAGGCATTCTTATGACAAATTGTCCTTTGTAAGCAAGAACTTAACCTCAACTTTTCAAAGAATCGTCGTGGCAAACCCAACAGAACTACCCAAGTCCGATAGAACCTGAAACTGAGAAGAAGGTGTGAAAAAATCTCATTTTCCGTATCGGCATCATTCCGGCCCAGAAGGATGGGCGGATTGGAGAAACATTAGGGCGGAACCTACAGGATTGAACCACATAGGCTAAGCCTGCTTAATCACACTGATTTACCAAAAGGAAAGGCAACCCTAACATCTGATCACCCGCATCCTAAGGTTGCGACAAGCCGCCCATCCTTGCGGGTCGAGCCGCGGGTTCCCAATTTTTCCCCATCTTCTGAGGAATTGGGCTCCGAATGATTGCAAACATCGAATGATTTCAAACCGAACGATTTCAAACTT
>DATIGG010000238.1:0-2003 GCA_035454825.1 Thermodesulfobacteriota bacterium
AGAACCTCTAAAGACGGACATGACGGATTTTCAAATTTAACAAGTGATTTTAATTTGTCCAGAGGGCGAATCCCCATTGGTGGGGGAAGCCCTTTGATGTTATCTTCGGCAGGTAAGAACATGACCCTGCAATTGTGATGATTGTGAGCAACGTTATATATTGATTAATCAGAAGGGTAGACTCCTCACAGTAAGACGAAAAGAAATTATTACCAGTCTACCCTAAAAAGAAACCTCCTGTTAAGAGAAAGAGTAAGAGTCACCCAACTCAAATTCTAGACAGGAGGTTTCGAATGGATGAGGTCAATCGTAACCGGCTGGAGGAATTTCGTCAACTGAGGCAAGAGATCAGGCATTCGGGGGAGTATTTGATCGTAGGGATCGATATTGCGAAGGAGCGGCACCATGCCTTTTTTGGGACGGCCACAGGGAAAACGCTTTTGAGGCGGCTTGTCTTTAGCAACGACTATGAGGGGGTCAGAAAACTCCTGGATCAGGCCGAGGCCCTGCGGGTAGGTCATGGTTTGAAGAAGGTGGTCTATGGGATGGAGCCGACGGCGAACTATCATAAGCCGTTGGGAGAGTATCTGATCACCCAGGGGAAGATGGTCGTATTGGTCTCCGGGGTGACGGTGAAGCAAAACCGGGAGTCGTTAGATGGACGGTGGGACAAGCATGATGTGAAGGATTCGGCGAATGTTGCGGATCTCATATCGCAGGGCAAATGTTTGTACTATGATTATCCGGCGGCGCAGTTACGGGGGTTACGGGGTTTACTTTCGTTGAAAAGGAGGCTCAAGAAGCAAGTGCATGCCTATCAGGTTCGGATACGGAATCATTTGATTGCCCAGTATTATCCGGAGATGGATCGAGAGTATGATCGGTTGGGGGCAGAGGGGCCATCGATTCTGAGGTGGTGTTTTCCAGCCTCACAGATAACGGAATTAGACATGGAGCCTTTTATCCAGCGGGTGACCTCCCGAACCCTTCGGATGGAGAAGCGACAGCGATTGGAGAGGATTTGGGGACGGGCGGGGGAGACGATCGGATGTGATGGGGTGCCTGGGGTAGAGCATGAGGCTCGGTTGATGGTGGAAGGGTTGAAACAGATTCGAGAGATGATCAAAGAGACGGAAGACAAAATCCAAGAGCTGTGCCAGGAGTTTTCAGAGTACCCATACATATTGACGATTCCAGGTTTTGGTCCTGATGTGTCGTCCAAGGTGTTGGGAGCGATAGGAGATCCGGATCGATTTCAGAATGGGAAACAGGTCTTGAAACTGGCTGGATTTGACCTCAGTGCGGATCGAAGTGGAAAGGCATCGGACAAGGCGGTACCGGAGATCTCCAAGAGAGGCAAAGCCGATCTTCGCTACGCGCTGTACCAGGCGGCCTTGATCGCCTCGACGAGGAACCGGGATTTTATGCGCTATTACACGAACCAGATTCGAGGTCGTGAGAAGGAGAAAGGCATTCACAGAAAGCGGCTTGTAAAGCTCTCAGCGAAAATGCTCTTGGTCGCTTGGACGTTAATGAAAAAGAAGGAGGCGTTTGATCCGACTTATCTAACCGTGGAATAAGACTTTTGTTCGACGAGAGAAGCCCGAGCAACAACGTGGAGGCCATGAACGGACCTCGTGAGGGACAATCCAGGGCCTCTCGCTGAACTTTGAAATCTGCATAAAGGATGCTGGGTGGTCCCGCCTTAGCGGGACATACCGAATATTGATAACGCTGAGATTCAAAGTTCGTTATGAGCGAGAGATTCGTCGAGCTAAACGCGAATTCGCAAAAGGATTCAGAGGGAGGAGTGTTCTAGAAATCAGAACGGTTTTGTAACTAACTGTTTTTACAAAAGATCAGTTTTTTGGATTTTCCCTCTTGACAGGAACAATATAGGATGTCCCTGCATCGCCCTGCACCAAACGATAAGAGTTCTTCATTTGTTAAGATCACTGGTGCGATTGCGCATCTGGCGCAACGACCTGTTCGGTGTTTCGGCC
>DATIGG010000239.1:0-3148 GCA_035454825.1 Thermodesulfobacteriota bacterium
CTCCCTTATCGCACAGTCAATAGCCAGATTGATTTTGGTATTATCCAGATGAAAGAATGAGAACTCCTCTACTTCAAGCCACTCTTCTTTAGAACGGGACTTTAGAGTGTCATAGATGTCAGAACCATAGAAGGTTCTTAGACAGGTTTCCACATTGTTGGCCATTTTCTTCCACTGATCATCGGTCACTTCTACTCCATATTTCCATATTCATGTTCAAAGAGGCCACAGGTCTTGGGCTTCTTCAGGTAATTCTTTGACCTTGAGGAACGATATTCAGCCCTCATCTGGTCAAGGGTGATGGAGACAATTTCATCCACGGAAAGGACTTTGATGCCTCTTCGGATATTGGTGAGGCTTCTTTGTATGCAATCATGGACTTTCTCTCCACCCCAAATATAAAGGTTTCTAAGGTTCTTCAGAATGTAGATCTGACGGGTTCTTTCGGGAGCATTCTCAAGCCAGCCATTCCAGTACCCGTAATAGGCAAACCAGTATTGTCTGGGGCAGGTCTTAAAGACCTCATCCCTTGTCTTTGACCAGGAGAATTCGTTCTTGAGTTCGGTCATGAAGGTGCAGGGCGTCAACGACAAATGAAAGCTGGAAGAGTTGGTGAAGGTTTGAATTTCTCTAATTTCTTCTGCCTTTTGGTCATTTACCTGTCACTATCTTCTGCCGCCTCCTCCCGCAAAGCTTCCATTTGCAAGACTACTACTACCGTGAAACCCTCCGAAAGAACCTGGGCCAGGAGACATGGTGAATCTGGGAGCAGTCGTTCTTGCACTGGGATTGGCAAAATGGGGAGGACTGATTCCCGTCTGCCCCCTACTCATCCATTGACCAGTAGTCGGAGGTCTAATTGTCTCGGCCCTACCCTTAAAGGCGGAAGGGGAAGGGCTAAGATTCCTGTTCAAAGAGGACTGAGCACTTCCGATTCTTGATGAAACAGGGTTTCTGGGTCTCACCTTGCGGCTGGGCTCAAGAATTGATGAAGCCTTTGGTTGAGTTTGAGGATAGGTTGATCCCTTTGGATAGGATGCCCTTGTTCCTCTATGAGGCGACCTTACAGTATTCCTCGTTCGAGGATCAACCGAAAAGACCCCTCTCGTCTTTGGGTCATGGACATGGTTGCTGATAATCCCCCTTCTTCCATGGACATGGTGGAATCTGTGAAAATCGTTCAGAACGAAGAACCCAGGGAACCAGAACCCAGAACACCAGAAGGAATAAGGAACCCAAGAATATAAATAACCATAATCAGGTGGCGGAGGATAATAGGTGACAACAGGGGGTCCCTGTTCGTAGTAATAATTATTGATCACTTCAGGATTGGAATACTCCCCATAACTCTGTGCGGGTTCAGCTTCAGTACCCTGACGCTCAGTGCCCACTGAAACTGGTAAGCCCTGCTGGAGATTGAGACCCTGGAACGCCTTTATGGCATCATCTTTGTTCATCGCCAATCTGCCCGAATCCGCTGCCACACCGATGGAATCCTGTAGCTCTCCAATGATATCAGGAGTCACGGGATAGTCAGCAATCCATCCGTTCTTTGGAAAGATACCGACAGAAGCAAGCAGGCTCTCGGCCTCAGCTTCGTTACTGGCTCGTCCCAGCTTAAGTGCCTCGGCCAAATTGATCGCAAAGTCACCCTCACGGATCAGAGTCTGAGGAATCGGGGGTGCCTGTTTGGCTGATTGTGCACTCGAAACTTGAGAGAGGGTTGGTCTTTGCATCTTGGGGACATTTATTTCTTGAACGCTATCATGATAAGCAAGAGGAACGCTACTGAAATCATCTGTAAAATTGACCGTACCTCCTTCTTCTACCCACTTGTAGACAGTAGCGGATGCAGAAGAAGCAAAAGTGAAGAGAAACAAAAGGAAAATCAGCTTTTTCATTTTTTCATTCCCTCTCGTTTGGGGATGAAAGTCCCCATCCTCAAAGCTTCATCCGAATTTCAGTATCCGCTTACATATAATGTAATGCATCTACCCTCCACCTGCAACTCATTAATTTTTTAATTAAATCTAATCATTTTGACGTTTAATGCGGGCTCTTTATTCAGTCCGTAATCCTTCCCCTCATTTCTCAGTATGAACCTAAAAACATGTCTTCCTTCATCGCCAAGTTCTTATCCCCCTTGGTTCCATTTTGAAAAACCATTGCTTTCTGTCCTCATTACTTTGCCTTTTTGTTGTTCATGAACCTTTCTCTTTGAGGAGTTTTTTGACCTCACTACGGCCAAGTCTTCTTAATGCGACGAATGCTGCCTTCTTTTCTGGCTTTGGGTTGAATTTCCCCACTTCCCACTTCTGTGCGGCTCCAAGAGTGACCCCCGTCAGATGAAAGGGAACGCGACACTTTGACGGAAAATCGTATTTTTAGAATTATTGTCCAGCACAATAGCTTGCCAATCGTGAGAGGCTGAAGGTTTAGGTCTGAAAACTCGTCACTTCATAGCAGCTTCGTGCCCTTGCAGTTCAGGAAACTTCTGGTGCGAAATGGTATTGAAGCAAATGGGCCTATCATCGAAAACGGCCTGGATTCCCCAAATATTCTTTCTGTGAGGTCGAAGTTTTCCCATAAAAGCGAGAAGTATTGCCTCGGTGACACATGCGTTGTGTTGGAATTTATTTTGGATATTTGGGGTCAGGCATGATTAATTTCTTATTTTTCGCTTTCGCCCCAATGTGACCACCTCTTCCAACTTCCGGAGTTTCGCTTCGAAATCCTTATCTGATCTGACTCTCCCCTCAACCTTCGCTATCCCACGACTCATGGCCACCGGGTCCCGATGAAAATACTCCGCAAGACTCTTGTTCGAATAACCACAAAGCCTCCTACCCACATACCCAACAATCCCTCGCCCCCATGCCCCCTCCCGGTTCCGACTCATACTGCAAACTGTCTCCATAGGGATGCCAAAATCAGTACTAACACGCCCCATCAATTCTTGAATCGATATGCCGTAAATATAAGAGGGATCATTCTCTCGCTCTCCTATAACTCGATCAACAAAACCCTCATCCCCTAAAAACCGCTGATCCCTCAGCCGATATAAATCCTCACGATGCCCCACAGCCATACGTCCCTTTACAAATCTCTCATAAACCCGAATGGCTCTCCCCTTAACACCAGAAAACTG
>DATIGG010000240.1:0-29725 GCA_035454825.1 Thermodesulfobacteriota bacterium
AAAAACAATACCTGGCGATTTTTTGAAGTAATCAGGAGGGTTATTTGACAAGGCTGATCGCTTTGGGAGTGCAAACTTGGATGCACTGAGGATTTCCCCCGCACAAATCACAATGATAGGCGTTCTCCCCAAAGACCGACAGGGCCTGGAAGGGGCAACGCTCAGTCCTGTTTCTCTTCCACACAAATTTTTTCTTTTCTTGATCCTCGCTCACCTCTTCTCCCTTGAGGCATCTCATCTCTTTGCATTGATGGCAGAGGATAGGGGAATTTAGACTGGAATCGAGGCTGTCTTTCTGAATGCGAATGGCCGACTTTTCAATATTGAGCCTTCCTGAATGGAACAAGGAACAGACCATTTCACAAAGGTGGCAACCACTGCACTTCTTTCTTTCAACCTTAAGTCTCATCGATCCATTCCGAGTCGTTTCAGGGTCTTTGTCATGGGAACGCCGTTCCTGTCCCAGCCGTGAAGCAGATAATATTCATCCAGCATCTTGTCAAACTCCTCCTGCAGAATAACCTCTCCCCGGGCAGGACCCTCTAAGATAGGCTCGTTGAAATATCTCTTGGGAAGGGTGTCATCCCTTCGGCCAATCCCATCCTTGACCAACATCATTCTTTCAAGAGTGTAAATCCTCTCGCCGATCTTTTTTAACTCTTTTGGACTCACACGGAGGCCTGTTGCAAGGGAAATCAGCCTTGAAAATTGCGGATATTGGGGCGCATGAGGGCTAGAGAAGACTGTGAGAAAACGGCAAAACCCCAATGAGTCACAGACTGCATTAAGACACTCATGCCACCAGACCATCCTTCCCTTGCCAGAGTAAGAGGAAAACTCGCTGCTCACTGAGCCGCCGTAGATCTTCTGTAAAACTTCTTCGGGAAGCCCCAGGACATCCAGGGATGGGCGGCTCCTCATGTGGCAGGCTCCGCGAGAAGCTGTTGCCATCCCCAGGGCGAAACTCTTGGGAAGCCTTTCGTCGGTCATCTCAATCGGGAAATTCTTAATGTTGAGGAGATAATCCCGAGAGGCTTCTCCGAAAACCTTCTTGGCAAAAGGACCCTCAGCCAGAATGTTTCCAAACCCTTTCCTCTGACCGATCTGATGGATGAGTTCGATGATACATTCGCCGTTTCCCCACTCCAATGGGATCCCGGTCAATTCCTGGCTGATCATTCCCCGCTGATAGAGTTCCATGGCCCAGGCAATGTAAGATCCTGTGGAGATGGTATCCAGCCCATAACGGTTGCAGAGTTCTGCAGCGTAAATGACATTTTCGAGATCCAGATTTCCCAACTTCGTTCCCAGGGAGCCCATAGAGGCATATTCAGGCCCCTCGCCCTTCATTCCCTTGTATCGTCCTCTTGCAATCAAATATCGATGACGGCAGTGAACAGGACAACTGAAACAGGAAAGCATTCCCGTTGAAAAAGGCTCCAGTGCCTCGGCTTCCAAAGCGTATCCCTCATCCCCCACTGTGGTAAACTGATTGTTACGAACACTCAAAAAGCCCATCGCATTCGAATATTGAAAGAGGAGAGGGGTCCCATGTTTTGCAAGGGCCTGGACCCATTTTGTTTCCATTAATCTCTTTAAAATCTTAAGAAAATACCTTAAGTATTTCTTGGGGTCTGATATCATAATGTCAAGGGTACCTCTGACGGCTACTGCCTTCAGATTCTTGGATCCCATTACAGCGCCCATTCCTGTTCTCCCGGCAGAGTTCTTCATCCCTGTCCGTATCGCCGAGTATCTGACCAATTTTTCTCCAGCCAGACCGATACAGGCAACTTGGGTCTGTTCATCTCCAAGTTCCTGGCGAATTCTTCTCTGAGTCTCAACCGAATCGAGACCCTTCAGGTTCTGAGCCTCCCGGATTTCCACCCTTTGATTGGTAATCAGGAGATAAACAGGGTTTAGACTTTTTCCTGTGATGACGAGGTGGCCAAAGCCTGCTCGGACTAATTCTGCTCCGAAGTCTCCTCCCATGTTGGCGTCTCCCACATGCCCTGACTCAGGTGATTTGGCAGTGATATTCAGCCGGGAACCGAAGCCAAGCGTGCCCGTGAGAAGCCCGGCTCCGAAGATGAGAGGATTTTCTGGGGAGAAAGGATCTAAATCAGGGGAGTAGGACCTCGAGAGAAGGTACATATTGAGTCCGCGACCTCCTAAAAATCTCTTCCGAAGATCTATTGAGATCGGAGCAATTTCTACTGAGCGATCGCTGAGATTGATGAATGCAATTTTTCTATCGAGGACCATGGTGGATGTGTGATGAGACAATATTTGAAATTTCTACAGAAATACCCTCCTCATCATCCCCTGGAGCTGCGAAGCAATTGGAAACCTGCTCCTCGCCCCAAGCGAATTTGGACGCTACATTCTATGTTCAAAGGTTCCGCCCCTAAAGTTTCTCCAATCAGCCCATCCTCGTGATGCTCCATCTTTAAGAATGTAGACTTCTTCTATTTTTTTCTGGCTTCGATGGCCTTTTCCAGGATTTGAATGGCTTCCTGGGAGGCATTGACCGACTGGGCAAGCGATTCCCGTGCCATCTCGGGATTGTGGAACCCATCGCTGTTCTCCGCGGTCCACCATTCCCAGAGGATATGGGCCCTGTCATGAAGGGGCCATACCTCCCGGAGGACCTCGTTCTTTACTCCAAGATCCTTTGCCCGGGCATAGGTATCGATCAGTTGACCCAGCCAGAATTCTGCTTTTCTCATCTTCCCCCGAATATAATTCTGAACAGAATCCACCTGATATTCGGCCTCGTCCTGGGACCAATAAGAGTGGCAACGAACACAGGTATCTCGAAGCATATATCTTGCACTTCTCTGCCCGTGGTAAGTTACCGTTTTCCCTCTCTTATCCTTGACCTTTGGCATGTGGCAGTCTTTGCACTCTACCCCGGCCCGCTCGTGCTTGCTGCCCCAGAAGGTCTCGACCTCCGGATGCTGGAGTTTTGTGAGGGGGGCGCCTGTCACGCTGTGCCTGAAATCTTTAAACCCGACTTCTGCATACGTCTTCTGAATATCGAAGACATTGACCCACGGCATGTAGTTTGTTCTTCGATCTTCCATTCCAATGGCAGCACCCGTTTTCGGATCAAAGCCAGGATTGCAGGCATACTCGACATGACACTGGGCACACAGAAGAGTAGAATCGGACTTGTCGAGGATTGCAATGGCGCGGAAAGGCTTCTCATTCCGGAGAAATTCAACCTTTGTCATCGTCACCTTATTGTTTTTAGCCTTGTCATAAGGATAGGCTCCCTCACCGCGGTCCAGAACGGCATTGATCAGGGCGTCGCGCACGATCCTGGGCTTGGTTGCGTGAGGATCGTGGCAGTGGATGCAGCCCATTGGGTTCTTCAGGTACGTTTTCGCCATAAAAATGGCTGCAGGGTTTCCCCCTCTCTTTAGGTCTGTTGCTGGGTTTTGGTCCCCCATATAGGGCCATTTCAGAATGGCATCGGTGGTCTTGCAGAGGAGGCAAACCGAGTTTCCTGCCTTGGCTGTCTGGGGGAGCTCTTTGTTGGTGTCGATCACCCTATCCCAGAGCTTGCCTGGTTTGGCCATCTCCCTCCAGCTCGTCAATTGGAACTTCCCTCCATACCCTCGATCAACGATCATGTGATCAATGAGCATGAACGCATGAGATCTCGGTTCATCGTGTTCTTTGGTGAACCCGTGAGGCATCATCAGCTTATCGAAGGTAGGAGACCGGCTCGTGGTCGTTGATTTCTCCACCTTGGCTTTTGATTTCAGGTTGACAGCCATCATGGATTCATATTGGAACGAATGGCACTGACCGCAGACGGAGAGATCGAAGTTTGTTTCAGGAGCTTTGTCAGGATCCCTGAGATGGTCGTTCAGTTTGCTGTGACATTTTGAACAAGAGAGCCGGGCATGCTTACTCCCATCTTTCAAGGATTTAATCAATTCGTGGCATGGGTAACAGGATTCGTCTTCTTTAGGTACAGGTTTCTTCTGGGAGCGGACAAGGGAAGGGTAGGCGATCAGGGAAAAGAGAAAAATGACGAGCATTGGAAGAAGAACTTTTTTTAGCATAGGTTCTCTCCTTTCTATTTCAAAAAGGGCTCGAGGATTTGAGAGGGAGACATTTTACTCGAATCTTGAATCCTTGAATTCCGTTCAATTACCTCACTGCTTTGGAAATGACCCGAGAATCATTTTGGAGTAACCAGCAGGATAACGAACGTCCATGCAAATAAGATGAATAGAAAGATCACAAACTGCCGTTTCAATCGGGACTCCATAATCTCTCCTTTTTCTCAATCGGTTTCGGTGGTTGATTGCGTTTTTCTCTGAAATAGGGTATGGAAAATATGTCTATCTATTCAAATATCATGAGTTGAAAGGAAATTTCAAGAATAAAAAAATTGAATATGTAATCCTTGAGTCGTGATCGGGGTTGTCTCCCCTCCGAAACCTTGAAAAGCGGATCAGTGGGGAGAGGGCAATCGGCGGTTATTGGTAAGCGGGCCTTTTTAAGGGTGTCTATTCCTTGGTTCATTACTCAAATGTGCCGCTTCAAGTTTTCTCCAGAGAGACCACCCCGATCACGGGATAGGATCTTTGGCTGTAGATGAGACTACGAGATAAACCGTAAGGTGGGAGGAGTCAGGCGTAAGGGATGAAATTTTAAACGATTGACACCGTTCCGCTTACAGGGACATGGTGAGAAGATCTAACACTTGAAAGGTAATTTCGTAGGTACAAGAGTCTGGCGTGAAGTCCAAGGTCTGAATTGCAAAAAGTTGAAGATTTGGCGTTAGGTTCCAGATGAGGGAGGATTTGAGATGGGTTTGGCTTTGGCCCTGATTGTGATGGGGGTATTGATTCTTATCGACCGAATGGGGATGGGCTACGGGTTGAGGGAAGGATGGCCCTGGCTGGTGATTGCCCTCGGGATAGGAAGCCTTTTTCGAAATCAGAGGAGCGTGGCCGGCTGGATCACTACCATCATCGGAGTCTTAATCCTGGGAGCGCGTTATTATTCCATCCATCTTTCGATCCCGATGTTGGTCAAGACTTACTTCCTCCCTGTTCTTCTGATTGCGATCGGGTTGCTCTGGCTTTTCAAATATAGAAAAGATTGATGGAGAGTGGGAAAGGGTCTAATCATGGTCAGGTGATCTTCAGGGGAGAAAGGGAAAAGGGATGCGATGGAGAAAAAGGAGTGTTTTGGCTCGGTCGAAGAGATAACGGACGGCAAGGGTCTAACAACCCTCAAGGTCAAGCCCGAATGTAGAGACTGCGGGGATTTTCGAGACTGTCTGCGCCAAAACAAACAAACGACGCTGGAGAAAAAGGAAGGCGATGAACTGAGAAAGCAGAATCTCATCGCCCAGATTATCGATATCTCTTATATGATCTCGAATGAACTCGGATCATGCCTGTTAGATTTTCTCAACAGGATTTATAGCTCACCCCTTGGAACGGTTCTGTTTAGCAGCCTTCTTCTTTTCTGCGAAATTCCAAAAGACGCATCCTCTGAATCGTTTAGCATTCCTGTCTCTCTATCCACCCTGGAACTGTTTCGGGGAGGAGAAGTTGAAGATCGGTTCGCATCCAATCAAGCAGGAAAGGTTAAAGAAGGGTTTTGTATCCGAATCGTCTTGATTCAACGGCATTTTCCCAATAACCGAAAAGCGAACATAGGGCTTATTGCCCATGAGGTGACACGCATGATCTCTTCAGATCAAAATGGAATCAAGCAGATTCTTAAGACTCTTTCACCCTCTGAGATCCATGATCTCAGGAAAATGGATGCTGACCAGCGAATCGGCTGGCTTATGAACAAGTGGGGATTTCAGGAGGAACTGGAGGCCTTGAAGAGAGAGATAGATACTAAATCCCGATAATCAAATTCTAAATGACAGATAAATTTCAGTCTCCTATTGGCCCCAATCATGAGGACTTCCCTCCCCCGGTACCCTAATAAGGAGAAGGATCAGGAATCAGGCCGGCAACAACCAGGATCGTCAATTCCTCCTCCGCCGTGTTAACCAGTTCATGAAAAGAGCCAATGGGGATGTGGACTGCATCCCCGGGTGCTACCTCCAGAATCTCGCCGTCGACCTGCATCCGGCCACGACCGCTCTGGATGATGTAGATCTCCTCCATGGGATCGACGTGGCCAATGAGCGCTTTACCGGGTGCCACTGAGGCATGGGCCAAGAACATCAGCGTTTGAAGATGCCGTGTATCGAGGATCATATGGGCTATGCCTCCCCCATGAGCCTGATAGCGAGTGGCTTTCACTCCAGGGTGTTCCAGGTTTCGTAGGATCATCTGCAATTCCCTCCATCATCAAGCAAGGGGTTAAAGGGCCCAGGATTTGAAGGTTCGAACGATGGAGCCTCGATTCCTGGGACCCCGATTAGTTGGCCATGGCGCTTAATTTCTGAAGGATGGTTTGCGCACCCTGGGTAATCTCCTCGATCACCTCTTTTACCGATTTAATGTCGTGAATGAGCCCCACGCATTGGCCACAGGCAATGACAGCGCTGTTCAGATCTCCCTCGCAGAGGGCCTTCTTACCGAGGTCTCCACTGATGAGGGGCATCAGTTCTTCCAAGGAGGCCCCTCTCTGTTCCATGGCAAGAGTCTTTTCCGCTGCCTTGTTTTTCATCACCCTCGCTGCGTTCCGGATGGAACGCTGGATCATCAGGGTATCAGTCTCCTTGGCTTTAAGAAACCATTCTTTGATCCGGGGGTGGGCAGGGCATTCTTGGGTGGGAACGAAACGCGTACCCAAGACAACACCCTCTGCGCCTAAGGCAAGGGCAGCCAGAAATCCTCTGGCATCGGCTATTCCCCCACCCGCAATGACGGGAATTTTAACCGCGTCGGCTGCGCTTGGGATCAATATGAATGAAGTAATATCCTCCATTCCGGGGTGGCCACCACATTCGAACCCAACCAGGGTGACTGCATCTGCACCGATGGACTCTGCTTTCCGGGCGAATCGAATGGAGGGCACCTTGTGGATGAGCTTAATCCCTTCTTTTTTCAATCGTTGGATGAAAGGCTCGGGACTTCTTCCGGAAGTCTCTACCACCGGAACCCCCTCATCGATAATGGTCTGAAGGATCTCATCGGTCCGATCTCCTTTCGTTAATTCCGGAAGCATCGAGAGGTTCACCCCGAAGGGTTTTGTGGTCATTTTCTTCATCTGGCGGATCTCATTTCTTAGCGCTTCCTGATCGGGAAATGAGAGGCTGGAGATGAGACCCAGGCCGCCTGCCTCGGAGACTGCGGAGGCAAGCTGGGCAGTGGCAAGCCAATGGAGTCCGCCCTGGATGACGGGGTATTTAATCCCCAAAAGCTGCGTAATTCGCGTTTGAAACAAATAGCCTCCTTCCGGTTTATTTGTCATAAAATCCATTTTAAACCATTTCAAAAGATGCCACAAATAGCTCTTGTAGTTTTAAGTGGAATGTGGTAACTATCATCCAATATTTATTCTATAGCCAGCAAGGAGGTTATTCGGTGTCTACCTATAAGGTAATTTTTTTGGGTCTTGCCGTGGCAGGACCCGAAGAAGAGGCTCGATTGCTTGCAGGCCTACAGAAGAGGTTCAACCTTCCCCCTGAGAGGGCTGAACGTCTAATTCAAAAGGTCCCTATCGTTGTCAAAAAGGGGATTTCGAAAGCAGAGATGGAACGGTATGTCAAGGCCTTTGAGGAGATTGGGGGAAGGGTTAGGGTTGAAGAGGAGCCATCGGCTGAGGCCTTGGAAATACCCAGGGAAACGAAGCTTGTATCGGGATTCGAATCAGGAAGACCTGAGCCTCCACCCCACGGAGAGCCTGTGCCAGGAATCGAGCCGCCGCCCAAGTATGGGCCTTCGGCCGAAAAAAAGCCCTACACAGGGAAGATGGTGACCTGTCCTCAATGCGGGTTTGAGCAGCAAGAGACCAATGAGTGCGTCAAATGCGGGGTGGTGATTTCCAAGTTTCTTCAATACCAGGAAATGGCCAAGACATATGTGGGCCAGGTCCGGGAGATTACAGCTGAAGAAAAGGCTTCGCCCTCATGGGAAAGTGGCGAAGGATTCATCGGAGCCTTTTTCACAACGACCAAGGAGGTCCTCTTCTCTCCCTCTCAGTTCTTCAAAAAGGTTGCTATCACAGAAGGGTACTGGGCTCCGCTGATTTATGGGGTAATCTGTGGGGTCATTGGAGGCTGTGCGGCCATTCTGTGGCAATGGCTCTTTGCCTCTAAATTCTTACCGATGCGAATCCTTTCAACGATCCCATTCTTCGGTATCGTCCTGATTATCTTCCTTGCAGGCCTACCCTTCGCGATCGCATTATCCCTTATCGTGGGAACCGGGATAACACACCTCTGCCTCATGATTGTAGGAGGAAATAAGAGGGGGTTTGAATCGACCTTTCGTGTCCTTTCTTATGCCTACGGCGGGAATCTTTTTGGCATCATTCCCTTCATCGGAAGCAGCATCGGTGGGATCTATACACTCGTCCTGACGATCATCGGGGTGAGGGAGGTGCAAGGTATCTCAACCGGAAGGGCTGTTCTGGCTGTTCTCCTTCCTCTCATTGTTCTGGTTGGCCTTGGTATTCTGGCAGCCGTGCTACTTCCTTTCATGATTGGATCGTCGTTAAAGTTTTTAGGTGGCGCGAGGATCTAAACATATGAAAGCGTGAAATGAACGAATTGAATCCATGAAAGGGGACAGAAAGTCCCTTTTTTATTTTCGATGGGAGGTTGTTGGCCTCAGCAAGAGGATGGGAAAGAAGAGGATTATGAAAGAGAAAAAGACAAAGCAACACAGAAAGGATCTTTCAGCAGAAGAGATCCTTGTGTTGATGGAAAGGGAAGATCGACCTCTCCTCGTAAGGGATATTCTCCGTATTCTGGACCTGCAAAAAGAGGAAAGACGGAACTTAAGAGAGTTATTGAAGGATTTGGCGGAGGAGGGGAAGATCGTTAAAATCCGGGGAAACCGGTATGGCCTTCCAAAAAGGATGAATCTGGTTGTAGGACGGGTCAAAAGCCACCCTGATGGATATGGTTTCGTTATTCCGGAGACACCCGGAGAAGAGGATGTCTTTGTAAGTCCCAGGAACCTCAGGGAAGCCATGCACGGAGACCGGGTCGTGGTGAGGGTGGAATCGGTCCGGAAGAAGGGAAAAGAAGGAAGGATCATCCGGGTCTTAGAGAGAAAGTTGGAAAAGGTCGTGGGCAAGTTTATGCGGGGAAAGAACTATTCCTACCTTGTCCCTGAAGATGAACGGGTCCTGCAAGAGATCTATATCCCTGAAGGGGAGACCAGGCGGGCCCGACCCAATCAGATCGTGGTAGCGGAAATTACCCGCTACCCAACGGAACGGGTGAGACCGGAGGGTCGGGTGACTCACATCCTTGGATACCCTGATGATCCAGAGGTAGAGCCACAGATCATCATTCACAAATATGATCTTCCTTCCCGATTTTCGACAGCAGCCTCAAAAGAAGCGAGAGAAGTTTCTCTCCAAATCTCTCCCCAGGAATACGACAATCGGATCGACCTTAGAGAGATCCCGACTTTTACCATCGATGGAGAAAAGGCAAAGGATTTCGATGACGCGGTCTCCATTGAGAAGGAAGGTGACGGAGGGTTGAAACTCTATGTCTCGATCTCCGATGTCAGCCACTATGTTAAAGAAAGGAGTTCCCTTGACGAAGAGGCCTATCTTCGGGGAACGAGCGTCTATTTCCCGGACCGGGCGATCCCCATGTTTCCAGCCGAGCTGTCCAATGAAATCTGCTGCCTTCTACCAAGGGTTGATCGGCTCACTCTCACCGTTGAACTCCAATATGATTCCAGCGGTGAAAGGAGAGGAATCCGATTCTATCCGAGTGTGATCCGAAGTCAGGAAAGATTGACTTACACGATTGTGAGAAAGATTTTGTTGGATGAGGACACAGAACTGAAGGAGAGGTACAAACCCCTTCTTGTGCCTCTGGAATGGATGGCCTTTCTCATGCAGAGACTGAGATCTCGGAGGGTGGAGAGGGGAGCCCTCGATTTTGATCTTCCGGAGCCTGAGGTCATTCTCAATCTTCAGGGCGAAACGGAGGAGATCGTCCGGGCCGAGCGAAATCTTGCCCACCAGGTGATCGAAGAATTCATGATTGCGGCCAATGAAGCGGTGGCCCGTTTTATGAGAACGAATGGATACCCTTTCCTCTACCGGATTCATGAACCACCCCAGCGGGAAGCCATTGAGGAATTTCGCAGATTCGTTTCCCATTTAGGCTATAAGATGGGAAAGGATTCGGACGATTCCCCCAAAGATTTTCAGAGAGTCCTTTTGGAGGCAAAGGGGAGGCCCGAGGAAAGAGTGATTAACAATATCCTGCTTCGCTCCATGAAGTGGGCAAAATATTCTGCTCAAAATCTCGGCCATTTCGGGTTGGCCTCGGATGCTTACACCCATTTTACCTCTCCCATCCGGAGATACCCGGACCTGATCGTCCATCGCCTTTTGAAAAGGGCCCTGGCAAAGACGGAGATCAATGTTCTCGAGGAAGATCTGGTAAAGAAAGCAGACCATCTCTCCCAAAGAGAAAGGGTGGCGATGGAGGCTGAGAGGGAGATCCTTGGCCGGTACCGCGTGCGCTTTATGAGGGAGAAGATAGGGGAAGTCTTTGAAGGCGTGGTCAGTGGTGTCATGGCCTTTGGTTTTTTTGTGGAATTGAAGGACACTTTTGTGGAGGGGCTGGTCAGGATCACAAGCCTCCATGACGATTATTACCAATATCATGAAAAACGTTATTGCCTGATAGGCGAGAGGACTCACAAGACATTTAAAATCGGAGACGCTGTGAAAGTCAGGGTGGAGAGAGTAGATGTGGAGCGGCGACAGATCGATTTTGGACTGGCTCCCAAATAGTTGGGAGTTCTTAGTTCGGAGTTCGGAGAAATAGAAATATTTCGGACTTAGAACTCCGAACTAAGAACTCCGATCCTGAAGGGAGTTGGCGATCCGACGATGGATACGGGACATAGGAAAAAGGTGGAGCTTTTGAACAGGGATCCATTTCCCGTTCTCCTTTTTGCCATACGCTTGGAACCTGTAGGCGTGGAGAGAAAGCTTGAAGTGGGAAAAGGTCTGCTGGAAAAGACCAATAGGCCCTTTGCTTTTCACCGTTATACCCATCTCACGCTTGGCTTTCTTCGTTAAATGCCTCTCTAAGTCTTTTTTCCCTTCCCTCGGCCAGTTCGGAAACTCCCATAGACCTCCCAGAAGACCGTTCGGGGGTCTATGGTTTAAGAGAACCTTTCCATCCTTTTGGATCACTGCTCCTACGGCATGAAAGCGGGGGATTCTTTTCTTAACGACCCGGGTCGGGTACCTTTCAGAGTCCCCCCGGGCCTTTGCTTCGCAGAGATGAATAAGAGGACAAAAGACGCAACGGGGGGCTTTGGGCGAACAGATCGTGGCTCCAAGATCCATGAGGGCCTGGTTGAAGAAACTGG
Source organism: Thermodesulfobacteriota bacterium (assembly GCA_035454825.1). Classification (GTDB taxonomy): domain Bacteria; phylum Desulfobacterota; class BSN033; order BSN033; family UBA1163; genus DATIGG01. The sequence continues at coordinate 11,520 of DATIGG010000240.1, forward strand.
CATGGTTCTCCGGGACGAGAGATTCTGAAAGACGCCAGAGAAGGGCTTCGGTCTCATTTCTTCCTGGATCATTTGAGATAGCATAGAGCCTTGAAAGGACTCTCTTCGCATTTCCATCCAGGATCGGCGCCTCTTGATTAAAGGCGATCGAGAGGATGGCCCCTGCCGTGTATCGACCGATGCCGGGAAGCCTGAGAAGGTCGTTGAGATGATCGGGGATTTTGCCTTTGAAACGGTTCAGGACTTCCCGGGATGCCTTGTGGAGGTTCCGGGCCCTGGAGTAATAGCCCAGTCCTTCCCAGAGGGCCAGAACCTTTGAGAGATCTGCTTTTGCCAGATGTCGGACAGTCGGGAAAGTTTTAAGAAATTTTTGATAGTAAGGAATGACCGTTTTCACCTGGGTCTGTTGAAGCATGATCTCTGAAACCCAGATCCTGTAGGGATCACGGGTCTTTCTCCAAGGCAGGTCCCTTCCATTTTTTTTGAACCATCGAAGGAGATTTTTTTGAATGCAGCTTTTGTTATTGCTGTTCACCAATTCTCACACTCCCTGATCCCTGCACTCACCACCCTTCAGATCAAACTGCAGCACATCTCGATGAATCTTGTTTGGAGCCCCATTTCTCTTGCATATTCAATCGTGCCCTGCAGAGGGTAGGCAATCGTATTGATACCGGAATCGATGCATCCTTTTTCCATCTCTCCCTTCCAGGGATGGGCAGGACGAATGCAACCCATTCGAATCAGGGTGGTTGGATTAAGGATGCGGGCAATGGCTGAAATCCTCGAGACCACCTCTGGCTCCGGTACTTTCACCGGAGGGCTCTTAGGGCTGAAAAGAGGCTTAAGGACCACCAGAACAATTGTCTCCACGCCGACCCGGGTAACCATCTCCAGGGCTCTCCATTCCCCTCTGATCTCTCCAAAGTGATGGCCAATGATAATGTGAGGGGCAAGGCGATGCCCTGTCTCTTTCAGCATCGCGAGCGTCTCTTCATAATCTTCAACCCGTTTGTTCAGGCGGTAGACCTCGTGGATGGTATCATTGTCGCCAATCACATCGATGAGAACCTGGTCCACTGCGGCTTTCTTCAACGCCTTAGCCGTTTCTTTTCGAATGAGGCCTGTATGGCAGATCACTTTAAATTCAGGAGATCTTTCTTTGATGGCTCTCAGGAAAGGAATGAATTTTTCTAAAGGGACCTCTCCCTCCTTATTTGCTCCACCGCTTACCAGAACACCAAGAGCTCCCTTGGCTCGGAGCCGATCGATGACTTGGGAGAAGGTCTCAGGATCTTCTGCAGGGATCATTGCTTCGAGGAGTTTTCCTCTGCAGTGGCCACAGCGGAGGGCGCAGTGCATCCCCGTCACACTAATTGCCGCAAACTTCTCTTTTTGGGAAGAGAAGGCGCTATCGGAATAAGACATCGTTCCAGGGATGGAGAAGGTAAGCTCGTTTCCGAAATGGGTTTTCCGGATCCCGAAGGCCTCACGTTTCAGTTCGTCAAGGGGAGATCGAATGAGATCCGAAATGATGTCTTTCATAAGAATTGAGAAACGCAGGGCAGCCGGCCTCGCCTGCCTATTTGGTCAGCGGGGACGCTGACCCTGCAAACCGGCAGAACCTTACATCCATTTGTACCATGAAAACGGATAATCACGCCAATTTTGGACCAAACCTCTCCGTACGGGGTTGTTGACGATATACTCTGCCGCTCTCTGGACGTCCTCTTCCTTTCTTAAGGCATGATCATAAAATCCTCGTTGCCAGCACGATCCTTCTAATCCATCCTTTCTGAGGAGGTGCCCTGTATAGCTCTTCCAAGCACTCAAGATGTCGGAAAGGTTTGCTCCTCTCGGTGAGATTAGGAGATGCAAATGATCTGGCATCAAACACCAGGCATATTGCTCAGTCCGTTCTGCTAATAAGCCTGCATTGAGGAAGCAAAGGAGAGTTTTCGCCCATTTTTCGTTCTTAAATATTGGTCTTCGGTCCTGAATGCAGATGGTGACACTGAAGATTTGCGACTCAAGTTCATATATCTGATTTGGAAGCCGAATATTCTTGCGACGTTTGTCTATTGTTGCACGGTTGTTGGTCGACGAGGACGTCGACCCTACAGCATTCTTCAAGAAACGTATTTGGTCAGCGAGAACGTCGACCCTACAAGCTTGATGAGGTCTATCGTTCGATTCTGAGTTGTTTCTTAATTTCTTCAATATCATCTGCTTCTAATTTAAATGGAAAATTTCGGATAGGGCCTGAAGGCCTTTCATTTCCGTAGGGACGATTGCAGGCAACTTTCCCATCCCTTCCGGGACATCCGGAGGTCATAAAGGCTTCTCCATCTGCGATCATAGGATGAACATCAATCCCAAAATCGACCAGTTTTCCCGTTTCATCAAACCTCATCTGACCAGCCGATCCGAATCCCTCGTTGATGATCCAACGGGCAAGCTGAATCCTTCGATATTGAGCGAGAGGAGGCGGAGGATTTCCTTCCATGGGGCTTCCCTTTTCAGGGAAGAAAGAGAAGAGGTGGGTATGAGCACCCAGATCCTGGCCTCTCTGGATCGTCCCGATCATCTCTTTCTCCGTCTCGCCGAGACCAACGATGAGATGAATTCCGACATAATATCTTCCGAAGACGTTTGCCGCCATTTCGACCACATCCCAGTAATGGTCCCAGCGATGAGGCCCTCCTACCCCCTTTCCCCTCAGTTGGTCGAAGAGGTCAGGAGTTGCGGCATCGATGGCAATGCCCACCCGGTCGGCCCCAGATTCCCTCATCGCGTCGAGCGAGCTCTTCTCGTGAATAAGGGTTGGCGCTACAAGGACGCTGATATAGAGGTCCGTCTCTTTCTTGAATCTTCGAATGACATAGAGGGTGTCTTCCAACGCCCTTGGATGGGTGATCATCGAGATACAGACGCGATGGATCTGATCTTTCGTTTTTGATCTTTCAACGATTTCTTCGAGGAGATAGAGGGGCCAGTCCACCCTGATAAACGTCTTTCCTTTGGGGCCTTCACGCCTTGACCTTGAGAGACCACAGAAATGGCATCTTCCGGAACAGCCCTCCATGTAATGAAGGAGGAGATTTAATCCCTTCAATTTTGCATTTCGATGAAACGATCCTGGCTGGAACCCTAAAGTCAAGGAAGCGGCCAGACTGGTCTGGACATAGAGAGGACTCACTTTCTGTTCCATAAAGGTTCCTTTCTTGTAACAGGCCTAAACCATAAGATTTTCTTTTTTCTTCCTATCCTCATAGTATTCTTTAAAAGTCACCCACGTTTTTCGGATCAAATTTTCAAACCCAATCTCAGAATGAATCCAGTTTTCCTCAAGAAATTGCCGTTTTTTTGCTCCGTAAAAAAGGGGAGCACCCATGGCTTCTCGCCACTCGATTTCATAATTTCCGAGATATTTCAGGTCTCCTCTGGCAACTGCCTCTGCGGCAACACGTCCTGCGATCTCTCCGCCCATGATTGCATTCAGAATCCCTGCACCGGTAATGGGGTGGGTATGACCTGCTGCGTCTCCGGCAAGGAGGATGTTTTGAAAGATCGTCTGCCGGGGGCCCTCGCACGGGATCGATCCCCCCGTTCTTCCAACAATGTTGATGGTCGATAATCTTTTCAATTCAACAAGACGATAGAGGAATTGATCTAACAGATTTGAGAGGGCAGGGGTTTTTGAAGGAACGATCCCGATGCCCACATTTGCCGTTCTTCCTTTCGGAAAAAACCAGGCATATCCCCCTACGTAATCCGGGGAAAAAAATACCTCTGCCTGGTGTTGGGGCCGGGGATTCACCACCTCATACTGGAGGGCCACCATGGTCTTCACAGGCGGAAGTCCAGCCCAGCGTCTGAGCAAAGAGTGGACGCCATCAGCTCCGATGATCACCTCTGATCGAATGACTTCCCTTTTTGATCCCTGTTCAACCCATAGCCCTTTCGAGGAGAGACCGATGGCCTTCGTCCCAGTGGAAATCTTTGCTCCTGCCACAATGGCAGAGGTCACGAGCTCCTTATCGAAGAGGGACCGGTCCACCATATACCCAGGACTTTTCAATTCATCGATTTTATCAGGGGAGGCTCCATAAAAGAGATGAGTCACCATCGTTTCAGTGGTCTGGATGACACAGTTCGAAGAAAAGTGGGCATAACGGGAGATCCACTGCGTGACGAGCTCAGCACATTGGACAGGGACTCCGATGCGCTGTCTCCGGTCAATGAGAAGGACCTGGGCTCCTCTCTGTGCCGCTGCCTTGGCTGCGCTTGACCCAGCAGGACCAGCCCCCACAACAACGATGTCGTAAGCCTCGGTTAGGGGCGCTTCAACCATGGGAGAACTCCAGAACCTTCTGGAGGAGAGGAAGGTTGAGATGGGTCTGATTTTCAAATTGACCCTTGAAGGCCTTTTTCTCCTGGCCAAGGTCATAACAGGTGTTCCTCTCCACGTCAACGAGAATTCCTGGCAAGCCGATCCGTTCGAAATCGGGCCGGTGTTTTCCATAGAAGGGTTCGCAGCAGGAACCCACGAATCCGCGGACACCCGAACGTTTGAGCCGGGATAAGACCGATTCAAGGTCTTCGTAATTCTGAATCGTGATGGGCTGCATTCCAAAAGATCGAGCCATCCCGCTGGCGTCGCCCACGGAACAACGGCCGCACTCTTCACAGCCTTGATGGTTGCGGTAGTTGCAATCCATATCCTTCGCACAGTAGGGAAGAAGGAGAGCCCCAGGCTGCCTTACCTCTCTGAAGGGTTTCAGCACGGGAAAAAGATGATGGGTCTCTTCTTCACCGAACCCGTGGGGAAGAAGGTCGATCTTTCTAACGGCTTCTTCAATCGCCTGGATGAGATGATCTTCGTTAACCCCTAAAATTCTCGGTTTTTTGCTGGCAAAAAAATGATGGATCATTTCTTCAATGTTAGAGGAAGAAGCCTTCGAATTCTTGAGGAGGCTTTCGAGGTCAAAGATGGCCCTTTTGGGGTAGGCAAAGAAATCGCCGGTGATCAAGATCTGGTTGATGACCCGGGTTTTCATGTCGATGACAACAGATATCCGGATCAATCCTCCTGGAGTCTTCACGATGGAAGAAAGGGTTTTTCTTCTGGGCAGGGATTCCCTTACCTTATAAATATAGTCCGAAGAAGAAAAATAAGGGAGTTTCATATTCAATAAGTTTTCTTCTTCAGGAGTCAAAGGTATGTTGTCGAAGACAACGCCGAAGGCTTCTGAAAAACCTCGGGCGAGGGAGGTCTTGATTTCCATGGGGGAGGGAACACGACCCAACTCCCATTTTAGACAGGTAACCCTTTCCTTGACCGATTCGATCTCTTTATCCTGAAGCTTTTCCGTGGGGATTCTCAAGGCCCGCAGCATCTCATCGACATCAAAATCGACCAGGATGGTCCCCTGAAAAAGGATGGCTCCGGACAGTTCTGTCCCTCCGGTTCCAGAGATTTTACGGCCATGTATCTCGATATCATTTCTTGGCCGATAATGGGCGAGGGCCCCTAAATGTCGGAGACCCAGGGCAGAAGCCTCGCCCATTATCCTGTAAACATCTTCAATCCTTGATGGAATCTGCCGATCGGTTTTGGTGATATAGATCTCCCAACCCAATTCCTGCCTTCCCCAGTAAAGCGCTCCGCCTCCCGTAAGCCTTCGGCTGATCTCAATCCCTCTTGCCTGACAGTAATCGAGCCGGACTTCCTCTTCGACCGATTGATGGTGCCCCACAAGTACAGTGGGATTGGAAAACTGGAGAAATCGGAGAGTGTGAGGAATTCTGCTGCCTGCCTTCAGCTCGATGAAGACCTCATCGAGGGCCATATTCTCGGCAGCAGAGCGATGGCCAGTGTCTAAAAGTCTCCAAGGGTCCATAAATCATTCCTATAACAAATTTCTCGCGACCCCTCAATCTTAAATAAGATCGGAAATCAGATCAAGACTCTGCTCGAAATTCTAAATGCTGTTGGTTATAATGGTTCATATTAACCCATAAGGAGGCAAGATGAAAAAGAAGGTCATCATTTTTGGAGGCATCGGGGTGGTTATCTTGGTTGGGGCTTTGCTCTTTTATCTCTTCTACCTGGACCATCCTACCCGGCAAACCCTCGCTACGGTGAACGGTGAAAAGATTTCTCTGGAGCAATTCAATCAGGATATGGCCAAAGTTGAAAACCCTTTAAGGGAAATGTATCAGGAAGAGCCTGAAAAGTTTGTGGAGGGAATGATTGTCAGAACCCTTCTTCTCCAGGAGGCAAAGAGGCAGGGCATTTCTCCGCCTGTAAAGACTTACAAGGATGCAGCGAAAGATTCCCTGTCATCTGAAGATGCTCTGATTGGGGAGCTGATGAAGAAGAAATTCTCCACTCCTCCCGCGGTATCGAAAGAGGAGATCGAGGCATTCTATGCCGTTTTCAAGGGCCAGATGGAAGGGAAGAAAATGGAACAGGTCGCTCCGGCCATTGAGCAGGTCATCCGGGAGGGAAAACAGCAGCAGGCGGTTGAGGAGTATTTGAAAGAACTGCGGAGCAATGCGAAAGTTGAAATGGAGCAGGAGCGGTTAAAGAAAATAGCTGCAAAGCCGCCGGAATCAAATAGCGAGGAGGAATTTAAGAAGGCGCTCACGAGTGGAAAACCGGTCATGGTCGATTTTGGAGCCAATAATTGTGTTCCCTGCAGGCAGATGAGGCCTATCCTGAAAGAACTGAGTAAGGAATATGCCGGGAAGGCCGAGATCCTCGTGATTGACGTATACAAATATCAGGGGCTTGCAAAGGATTACAAGGTCGCGCTCATCCCAACCCTGGTCTTCTTTGATGCGAAAGGAAAGGAAGTTTTTCGACAAATGGGAGCCATGGAGAAGGAGACGATTGTGGCCAAATTTAAAGAGATTGGCATCGGAACCTGAGTTCATTTAGCATTCGGAATGCGGATTGCGGAGGGACGAATTGCTGACCAAAATACCTCGTCTTTGAAGGACGGGGTATTTTATTTGGCGGTGGTTCAAAAATATACAGAATCTCACAAGATCATTTCAACGCCGATGGAAGGAGAGAACAATGGTAAAAGGGAAAGAGACTGGGAAGAAAGTTTCGGAGAAGGCCAAAGATTTTTTTAATCAGGGATTTAACTGAGCGGAATCGGTCTCCTTGAGTTTCAAGGAAGATCTGGGGGAACAGGGCTCCCTCCTGCCAAAGCTTGCCACCGGTTTTGGAGGCGGAATTGGCCGGAGAGGGTCTCTCTGCGGTGCTTTTACAGGGTCTGTGATGGTTATCGGAATGAAGTACGGAAGATCCGAGGCCGAAGATCAGGATCGGAAAGAAAAGGTTTATGAGTTAGGGTATCGCTTCTGGGATCGATTCAAGGAGGAGTTTGGAAGCTGCTGCTGCTATGATCTCATTGAGTGTCATTTGGATAATAGAGAGGAACGGAAGGCATGGCTGGCCTCCGGCGGCATGGAGAAATGCGGCTCCATTGTGGAAAGGGCGGCTGGGTTGCTCGACGATTTTTTTAAGGAGATGAAGTAAAGCCTGCAAAAAGAGGGAGTGCCGCTTCAAGTTTTCTCCGGAGAGACCACCCCGTTCCGTACGATAAGATCTCCGACCGTAACTTTTGAGTAATTGCTAATTTAAGGGGATTGGTTTATAAAAGAGGTCGGCATACGGCCTGCAAAAACCCGGACTGGGAAAAGGAGGACTTTATGGTGGCAGAACTGAATCCCTTTAAGATTGCGCAAGAGCAATTAGACGCTGCGGCAGAGAGGCTTGGATTAGATCCTGCAACTCACGAGCTCTTAAGATGGCCTCAGCGGGAACTCATAGTGACCCTCCCTGTTCAGATGGATGACGGGAAGATAAAAGTTTTTCATGGGTATCGGGTTCAATACAACTATGCCCGTGGGCCTGCGAAAGGGGGTCTGCGATGGCACCCGGATGAAACGATCGACACGGTTCGAGCGCTGGCTGCCTGGATGACCTGGAAAACGGCTGTCGTGGATGTCCCTCTTGGAGGAGGCAAAGGCGGAATCACGTGCAATCCCAAAGAGATGTCCGATGGAGAGAAACAGCGTCTGGCCCGGGGCTACATCCGTGCCGTGGCCAGCATGCTCTCTGTCACCAAAGATGTTCCAGCCCCGGATGTCTATACAACCCCGCAGATCATGGCCTGGATGATGGATGAATATGAGACGATGGTTGGGGAACACCATCCCGGGGTGATCACGGGGAAGCCGATCCCCCTTGGAGGGTCAGAGGGCAGGGGGGATGCTACGGCCAGAGGGGGGATCTATGTTGCCCGGGAGGCTGCCAAGGTCTTGGAACTTGACCTCATGGACAAAACGATGGCGATTCAGGGATTTGGCAATGCCGGGCAATATGCAGCCCTCCTTGGCCATGAGATGCTTGGGCTGAAACTCGTGGCTGCTTCCGATTCAAAGGGAGGAATTTATAATGAGAAAGGATTGGATCCCAAGAAGGTCGTTGATCACAAGCTAAGAACAGGGAGCCTCCAGGGTTTTCCAGGGGCGGATCCCATCAGCAACGAAGAACTGCTGGAGCTCAATGTGACCGTCTTATTTCCATCCGCTCTTGAGAGCGTGATCACCGCTGCGAATGCAGGGAAGGTCAGGTGCCAGATTTCTTGCGAATTAGCCAATGGACCAACGACGCCAGAGGCCGATGAGATTCTTCATCAGAACAATGTCTTTGTTCTGCCCGATTTTCTGGCCAATGCGGGTGGAGTGACGGTCTCTTATTTTGAGCAGGTTCAGAACACCTATAACTTCTACTGGCCTCTTGATGAGGTCCATAAGCGGCTGGACGAAAAGATGACCCGCGCTTTTCACGGAGTCTATCAGATGTATCTCACGCACCTAAAAGAGAAGGTGAATATGCGACAGGCGGCTTATTTTGTCTCCGTGGCCAGGGTAGCAGCGGCCTGTAAGATAAGAGGCTGGGTGTAAGGAAAGCCAGTGAAAATTGAAAAATGCAAATTTTAAAATTAGATTGGTACTCAATCCTTTGAAAGGAAAGGCCACCTTTCACATTTTTGAATTTATATTTTGCAATTTGAATTTTGCATTTTCCAGTTTGAAATGAGTTTGCGATGGATATCCTCAAAACCTACCGGTTATTCAGGCAAATCAACCAGTATCCCCAGTTGATGGGATTGATGCGAAGCATCTTCATGGATATTCTGGAGCAAAAGGGAATTATCACCCGTGAAAAACTGTCTCAGCGGGCCCATGAAGAGGTCCTCGCAGATGGGCTTCCAGATACGGAGGCCAGCCGCCAGGAGTACGTTGAAAGCCTGATCGATTACTACTTCGCCAACAATCTGAGTCTGGGTGAGATTGAGAACTATATCAACTTGGCTCGAAAGAAGGATATGGCTCAAACCTTGAGCATGGTGGTGAACCGGGATCAGGCGTCCGCCATGGAGGTGATCAGAGCCCTCCGGGAGTTCTGCGACATCCCCAAAGGCGAGGTTTATATTTCTCGAGAAGAGGCGGAAGGGATCCGGGTTGCCCTGATCAGCCGCTTTTTCTCGAGTCAACTTCCTTTCATAAGTCTTGCCAAGAATCACATCGTCATCCGTGATATCGACGGGATCCTTCAGCGGACGATCTTGAGCCGAAGGCGGCCCGGGAAACTCGGGGGGAAAGCCGCAGGCATGATCCTTGCCCACAAGATTCTTCTGCCTCTCCTCGAACAGAAGGACCCGGAACTGGAGGAATATATCCGAGTCCCAGATACGTGGTACCTGAATTCGGGTGTTTTCTCTGAATTTTTGGACCGGAATAACCTCTATCTCTTCCACACCTTTAAGTACAAGGACCGGGAGGCGATCGAGAAAGAATTCGTGAAGATTGAGGAGAAGTTTCGATTTGCCCATTTTGCTCCGGAGGTGGTCGAGGATTTCCGAGGGATCCTGGAGGAGATCGGGGAGCATCCGATCATTATCCGTTCCTCCAGCATGCTCGAGGATAGCTTTGGTCTTGCCTTTTCAGGAAAATATCTCTCTGTTTTTCTCACCAACCAGGGAGACATCGAAACGCGGCTGAGCAACTTTATCGCGGGCTTGAAGCGGGTTTTTGCCAGTACCTTTGGATCGGATCCCATCCTCTACCGACGTGACCACGGCCTGCTGGACTACGATGAACGGATGGCCATGGTTGTTCAAAAGGTGGTGGGTCGGCGTTTTGGAGACTATTTCTTTCCTTTCGCCTCTGGCGTGATGTTTTCCAGGAACGTCTATGCCTGGAATCCTAAAATCAGGAAGGAGGAGGGGCTGGTGAGACTGGTCTTCGGTCTCGGCACCCGGGCCGTAGACCGCGTGGGTTCGGACTATCCCCGGATGGTTCCGTTAAGCCACCCTCAGCTCCGACCAGAAGTGACTGCCGATCGGATTAAAAAGTATTCCCAGAGACAGGTGGATGTCCTCAACCTGAAGAAAGGAGTGTTGGAGACCGTCGATTTTCGTACCCTCAGTTCCGTGATCGACCATCCAGATCTTTTCTTTGCTGTCTCGGTTCAAAAAGACAGGGACCTGGCTCCGCCGATGTTTAAAATTCAAAACCTCAAAGGAGAGGAGCTTTGTCTCACCTTTGATAATCTGCTGACAAAGACCCCATTCGTCCCTCTCGCCAAAAAGGTCCTGTCCAGGGTCGAGGCGGCTTATGGACGTCCGGTAGACATTGAGTTTGCCTGGGACGAGAACAAACTTTATATTCTTCAATGCCGCTCCCTGTCCACTCGAAAGGAGATGGAGAAGGTCGTTCTTCCGGAAAACATATCCAAGGAGCAAATTCTCTTTACCACTCAGGCCGGTCTTTCGAATAGCATCGTCCACGACCTGGAATATATTGTATACGTCAATCCCCGGGCTTACGATCTCCTGCCGACCGTGGAGGCAAAGATGAGAATTGCCCAGGTGGTGAATCTGTTAAACAAGCATTTCGCCGGAAAGCGTTACGCGCTGATGGGCCCGGGTCGCTGGGGGAGTAATGACATCAATCTGGGTGTCCGGGTGAGCTATGCTGATATCAATAATACGACGCTTCTTGTAGAGGTTGCCTTTGCCAAGGAGGGATACACTCCGGAGGTTTCTTATGGCACCCACTTCTTTCAGGACCTCGTTGAGGCGGATATTGTCATTGTTCCCCTCTTTCCTGATGATCCGGGTGCCGTTCTCAACGAGGCGTTTCTGCTCAAAACGCATAACGCTCTGGGAGAGATTCTTCCTGAGATGAAGGATTGCGAAACCGTGGTTCAGGTTGTCCATGTTCCTTCGACTCGGCCAGATCAGTTCCTGCAGGTCTATCTCGACCTCTACAACCAGAAGGGAATCGGTTTTTTCGGACCCAAACAGGAGAGAGAGGGGTCAATCAGTTCTTCGGAGGAGAATAAATATGAATCGAATCTTCAGCGGGATACAACCTTCCGGTGAGATTCATATCGGAAACTATGTCGGAGCGATCAGGAACTGGGCACGGTTAGTGGACCAGTACGATTGTATCTATTGCGTGGTGGACTACCATGCCATCACCATTGAATATGAGGTTGCCACCTTCCAGCAAAGGATTCTCGAGACCGCAACGGTCCTTGTTGCCTGCGGGTTGACACCGGATCGATGTAAGCTCTTTGTCCAATCGCATGTCCCTGAACACACGGAGCTCACCTGGATTTTTAATTGTGTGACGCCTGTGGGAGAACTGGAGAGAATGACTCAGTTTAAAGAGAAGGGGAGACAGCATCGACAGAACATCAACGTGGGGCTTCTCGACTATCCGGTGCTTCAGGCAGCTGATATCCTGATTTACAAGGCAGGGTATGTTCCTGTGGGAGAAGATCAGATTCAACACGTAGAGTTTTCGAGGGAGATCGCCCGAAAATTTAACGTCCGGTTTGGAGAGACCTTTCCGGAACCGAAAGTCCTGCTATCAACAGCCCCCCGGATCCTGGGAACCGACGGACAGGCAAAGATGTCCAAATCGATGAACAATGCCATCGGGCTCCTCGAACCGCCCGAAGTCATCTGGGAAAAGTTGAGAACCGCAGCAACCTGTGAACATCGGCAACGGAGGAGTGATCCGGGCCATCCCGAACATTGCAACATCTTCACCATGCACCAGGCCTTCTCCAAACCCGATCAAATTGCCTTTGTCGATCACGGTTGCCGAACCGCCGGGATCGGGTGCATTGAGTGTAAAAAGATCCTTTTTGACAACATGGTGGAAGAGATCGGCCCGATCCAGAAGCGGGTCAGGGAGATGAATGAAAATCCAGACGATATCCAAGACGTATTGAAATCCGGGGCGACTCGATGCAGATCGATCGCCGAGCAGGTCATGGACGAGGTGCGAAGCAGGCTTGGCGTCAAGGCGGAGTGGCTGGGGGCAAGGTGACTGTAATCCCTTTCTGAACCCCGTCTCGGAGTATGGTAATGGTCACATCCTTTCCCCAACCTTTATGAGCCACGGCGTCATGAATGTCCTTTAAACTCTTCACTTCTTTCCCTTCGACAGACAGAAATTGATCCCCTGGAAGAAGACCTGCGTTTTCGGCCGGGCTTTCCGGAATGACACGTTCAATCCAGATTCCCTGAGGATCCTCCTTTTCTTTTAAGACGATTCCGATTCTCGGTCTCTTTTTTTCAGGGGGAGTTGGCCTTGTGATCCAGAGAAAATCGGCCAAGGGCCCATAGGTTTGAGAGAAGAGAAAATCTTCGTCCATTCCCTTTCTCCATTCCTTCAGGACGATCGTTTGGTAAGGCAGGGATACCCTTCGGTAAAGTCGTCTGGGAATTCCGAAATCGAAAACCACATGGCCATTCCCGGCAAAAACGAGGACAGTCTTTCCCACTCCCTCAGGAGACTTGAGAAAGTCTGATATCGCCTCTGCCATGGCCTCGTCCCAGAGACACTGAGCCTGATAGAAATATTCAAAATGCTTTGCTGTCCCCCCCTCATGGGAGTTATAAATGGATCGAACATACTGGCGATGGTGCCTGTCCTTCAGGTCCAACTCGGGAATTCTGCTTCGATCCTCCGGTGAAAGACTCTTGATTCCGGCCTGAGCCACTTTCCGGCTGAGCTCCTTTGGAACATTGAGACCGAGGACCTTGAGATGATGCTCTCTGGCTATATCGAGAATGCTTTTATAAAACGAGTACTCGATACCCCAGGTGGTCTCCCATTGGACTTCCTTTAAGAATTCGTCTTCTGCGAGGCTTCCTTGGCTCCACCGGTCCAGGACGGATTGTTGGGACCGCTGAAACATCTCCATCCCAACGACGACTTCTCTTCCTCCTTTCAAGAGTTCTTGAAGAACCTTTGCCTGAGCCTGATGATGTTCGAATTGGTCGTGGGCTTCTCCCACATAGATCACCCTCGCGGAGTGAAGATCCTCTATGAGTTGAGAAAGAGAAATCGATTCTCCCTCTGGAAGTCTCAGGATCTCCTCTGATCCCATAGAGGGGTCCATCGATGCGATTTTTAAAAACCAGGGGGGATGGGAAAACCTCTTTGCGCAGCTTGTGAGGGAAAGGCTGAGGCCAAGGATGCATACCATCCAAAAAGCGACATTTTTCATGGAAGAAATTATAACACCCGGCCTCAGAGAATTGTAGGAAATGATGGGGGTTTGTGTTAAAAAGAAAGCTATGATATGAAGCATTCTTGTTCAAAATAGGTTTTTAAGAAACGATCTTGTCACCTCTTGCCAAGCGGGAGAAGAAAAAGGGAAAGAGTACTTTGAGATTATAATCTCAGGGAGAGGATCAAAAATGAAGACAGCTAAGATCGTGATCATCATTTTTGGGATTGGACTTTCTTCGGCGGGATGGGTCATCGGCCAGTCCACCCATCAAGGATCGGAGAGAGGAATCATTCAGACCCAGCCTCCAGAAAGGGAGCGTGAGCTTTCTTCACTCCGTTCCGAGGTGGAAAAATTACGGGAGGAAGTCATCCTTCTCAATGACCAGTTAAGAAACTTGCAGGCTCGTCCTCCCGTCACGTTCTTCAAGGTTCCTCCGGAGGTCTCTCTCTGCGGAGAGAGAGTCCCTGTGGAGGACCGAAGGGTGTGGGAACATTTGGATCGGGAGTTCCTTCTCGCTCTCAACAGTGAAGCCCAGGTGATTTTATGGATGAAACGGGCACGGCGATACTTTCCAACCATCGAAAGAAGATTAAAGGAGATGGGCCTCCCGGACGATTTAAAATATGTCACCATCACGGAAAGCAGTTTGCGCCCCTCCGCCGTTTCCTCTTCGGGTGCAGCCGGAATCTGGCAATTCATTCCTTCGACGGGTGAAAAATACGGGATGCGAAAAAACAAAGGCCTTGATGAACGGTTCGATTTCTTGAAAGCCACGGAAGGCGCTTTGGCCTATCTCAAGTGCCTCTTCGAGGAATTCAACAGTTGGGCCCTTGCCATGGCCGCCTACAATGCAGGTGAGAATCGGGTCCGGAAGGAGATTGAACTCCAAAAGATGGCCAATTACTACTACCTCTATCTTCCTGCGGAAACGGAACGATATGTCTACAAGATTGCCGTGGCCAAGATCATTCTCTCCAACCCGGAACGCTATGGGTTTTCCTTGGAGGAGAGGGAATTTTATCATCCCCTTCAACTCGAGAGAATTCAAATTGAACTGAAACAACCCGTCTCTCTCGTGGAAGTGGCCAGGGCCATCGGATCCTATTATAAAGAAATGAAAGAGATGAATCCGCACCTTTCTGAGGAGAACATTCCCCCTGGAGTTCATTTTCTCAACCTCCCTACTGGGACCTCCGAAAGGTTCTGGGCCTTCTACGCTGCCTGGAGAAAGGGATTAGAGGCAAGATGATGTCATCCCTCAGAAGTTATGGTCGGAGATCTATCCGAAGGACTGGGGTGGTCTCTTTGGAGAGAACTTGAAGCGGAACCTTTAAGCGATGAACCACTGAGTAGATGCCCTTAAAACGGTCGCGTCAGCAACATCCCTGGGTAGACCTGTCTGGAATGATCCGCATCTCAAGGTTTCGGAGGGGAGACTACCCCGGTCCAATCGAACCTGAGCCCGAGGGATTACAAGATGATCAAGAATTTTGTTGAAATTGTCCGATAAAAGGAATATTCTTTTTAGCACATTTAATGGGGTCGAAGAGACCGAGGGCAATGAAGGGAGTTCTTGTTGAGTTTGAAGAAAGATCTGATCTTAGTCGTTGATGATGAAGAGCCGGTGCGGGACATTGTCTCCAAGCTCGTCAGCCATATTGGCTACCCCGTTCGGATGGCTTCAAATGGGAAGGAGGCCCTTCACCTTTTGAGGAAGGAGCCTGTCACCCTGTTAATCACCGACATCAAGATGCCTGAAATGGATGGCTTCGAATTGATGAAAGCGGCCCGGGCTGAGTTTCCAGGTCTTCATATCATCTGCATGACCGCCCATGGGGGGATTTACAGCTACACCGATGTCGTCTCCTTTGGCGCCACGGACTATATCACCAAACCGTTCACCCTCGATGAGATGAGTGCCAAACTGAGCCGCGTCATCCGTGAGAAGAGACTCATCGAGGACCTGAAGGAGAAGAAGATCGATCTGGAATTGGCCAATGAAGAGCTCAAGCGGCTCGACAAGTTGAAGTCCACCTTCATCTCCAGTGTTTCCCATGAACTTCGCACACCCCTCACCGTCATCAAGGAATTTATCTCTCTGATTCTTGACGGCCACGGGGGGACACTCAGCGAGGAGCAGAGAGAATATTTGACAATCGCCAATAAGAATATCCTTCGTCTCACCAACCTGATTGAGACCATCCTCGATTTTTCAAGAATTGAATCTGGGAAAGGGCTGAAACTGAAGTTTGAACCGGTCGCATTGAACGGGGTGGTCGGGGAAGCCTTAATGACTCTCTCCCAACGGTTGGAAGAAAAGGGAATCACGTTTGAAAATCGGCTCGATCCGGATATCCCGATGCTCTTGGGTGACCGAAATCGGCTGGTCGAGGTTTTTATCAATCTCATTGGAAACGGGATCAAGTTCACGCCCCAGGGAGGAAAGCTGAGGATTGATTCGAGAGGGCTGACTGAAAAGAGAGATTATTTGAAAGTGGTTGTTTCGGATACAGGGGTGGGTATTTCTCAAGAAGATCTGCCAAAGGTTTTTGATCGTTTTTATCAGGGCCAGACCACGCAAGAGGGGATGATCTCGGGGACAGGGTTAGGGCTGGCCATCACCAAAGAGATCCTTGAGGGTCATCGAGGATCGATCGTGGCCGAAAGTAAGCCGGGAAGTGGCGCTGCCTTTGTCTTTACCCTCCCTCTATTTGGAGTCGATAGTATCTTCAACCTGATTCTTAATACGATGCTGGAGGATGGAGAGAAAGATAAACTTCCGGTTTCTCTCATCCGGATTGAGCTTTGGGATTCCCGGAAGAGACGGGAGACTTCCTTCCCCCAGGAGGTTTGGGAAGGGGTCATGTATGCCCTCCAGAAGATGGTTCGAGCTGTTGACTCGGTCATCCCGTTTCAAAACAATAAGGTCTATGTCTTTTCGTTCACGGACAAGAAGCTGGCCAAGGAGATTGGCGAACGGATCCAGGTAAAATTGATCCAGGGGGGATATGTTCCGAAGGGAACGGACGTTCAATTCAAAACCTACTCGTTTCCCAAAGAGGCCCGCACAAAGGAAGAGTTTATCAAAGGATGTCGGCAATTCATTAAAGAAGATTGATCCTTTTCGAACGAAAGGGGAATGATCTTGACGAGACCTCTTCTCCTATTCTGCATGTTCATCGTTTTTGCCTGTACAGCTTGTGAGAACAAGCCATCCCCTTCTCCCGAGAAATCGGAGCCCCCCTCCGTTTCAAGGGTTGTGGTTGAAGGAGGGAAGGGTGATCGGGAGTCCCCTTTGCCCCCTGAGGTGAAGATCCGTTTGAAGCGGGATGGAAAAGACAATTATTCCTGGGAACTGAGTGGTTCGGATGTTGATCAAATTATCAAGGTCAATGAAAAGCTGAGGAAGAAGGTTGGAAGCGAGCAGACAAAATAGGGGAGAGAGGTAATTAAGGTTATTTTCCAACCAACATCCGGGTAGACCCAGGGCAAGGAGAGGAGGACGGAGATGGGGATTGAATGGTATATCGAACAGATCTTTAAGGAGCTTCCTTTTGGAATTGCGATTGCAATGGTGATCTTCTTGGGTATCCTCCTCGTGATCTGGCTCCTTCTTCCCCTGTGGGTCTTGTTTATCCAGTGGAATACAGGAAAGATCAAGGACGAGATCCGTTACCTTGTTGATTTGATAGAAAAGAAGGAACAGGATGAAGTCAAAAAGAATGTCTCAGGGCCCGGGGATTAAGAAAACGGTCTGCCTTTTTTTCTCGATCTGTCTGCTGTGGATTTCCTGGGTCCATTCCCAAAATCTGATCAAAATCCCCATCTACATCAAGGACAGAGAAATCTGGGTCGAGATCGCAAGAACAGAGGAGGAAAGAGCCAAGGGGCTGATGGGAAGAATGTCTCTCGGGAAAAATGAGGGGATGATTTTTGTCTTCGAGATTGAGGGGGTCCATGGATTCTGGATGAAGAATACCCTTGTTCCTCTAAGTATCGCTTTTATCGACAAAGAAGGAAAAATTGTATGGATTACGGATATGAAGCCTTTAACCCTGGCCACCCACAACCCGCCCAAACCCATCCTCTATGCCTTAGAGATGAACAAGGGGTGGTTTGCTGCAAATGGGATTAAGGCTGGAGATATGGTCCGGTTTTCAAAGTAGAAGGGAATCCAGAGATCCCCCCTGAAGGAATTGAACGATCAGGGCATCCTCATTCCCATAATAGTTGGAGACGGTTCCCACGATCTGAAAACCGATCTTACGATAGAAGGCCAGCGCCCCCTGATTGCTTTGTCTCACCTCTGCCCATAATTTTCTTACAGCAAGGGATTCTACGGCTTTCTTAACCAGACTTTCTCCAATGCCTCTTCGGCGGTGTTTCGGATGGACTGCAAGAGAGATCAAATGCCCATCCTCAGAAAAAATGAGATAGCCATAAACCCCCGCTTTTTCTTGATCTCTGGGTTGACCGACATAAACCCAGAAGTTTTTTGGGTAAAGCCAGTAAAGATGAATAAAGGTCATCTTCGAATAGGGGGATTTGGGAAAGGAATGTTGTTCGATTTCAAGAATGCGGT
>DATIGG010000241.1:0-6768 GCA_035454825.1 Thermodesulfobacteriota bacterium
AAACCCGGAGGCAGCAGCCAAAAAGAGCCAGACCTTCGCCATTCTTCTTCCTTTGTCCTTGTCTCTTATTCTATTTTACTGTTAAATACCTTTCGCCTGTCAAGACAAAATTTTGAGATCTCTAAATGGCGGCCTTGACAGAGGCAAGGAAAAGTATGCTTCCCGCAGAGGAGAGCGCTTCATCGTGATGGTTCGTCAGATATGGCGACGCGTCAATTCATTATTACATAATTTCGTGCAACGATGCCAATAGATCGAACGAACCTATACATGACAACATAAGTCTTATGCAGATCGTCATTCCAGGCTTAACTAAGCCTGCTCCGTACTCGATACGGGGGAATCCAGTTTTTTCCTGGATTCCCGCTTTCGCGGGCATGATGCCCTTTGTTGTGATTAATAACGCTGTATATAATATTCTTGTCTTGACATCCTTCCGCCAATTACGTCAGGATTAATCAGTTTCAAACCTTTATGCGGCAATGAAAGAACCGGTGGAGACGGGAAGAACATGATCGATTGGCTTATTGAAGATGCTCTTATTATCGATGGAACAGGAAATCCCCCTTTTTTGGGTGACATCGCCATCCGCGGGGATCGGATAGCTGAGATAGGAAAACCGGAGAATCTTGCGGCAAGAACTGTGATCAATGCCGGAGGGAAAGTCGCCTCCCCCGGTTTCATTGATATGCACAGCCATTCTGATGTCCTTTTTCTTAATGGATCATCTCTCAGCCACAAGATCTACCAAGGAGTCACCACGGAGTTGATCGGCCAGGATGGAATGTCTGTTGCTCCCGTGACTGAGGCTTCAAAAAAACCTCTGGCAGAGATGATTGAGCCTCTGTCAGAACATCTGGAGAGAGAGTGGCAACCATGGGATGTAAATCAATTTCTGCTCAGCATAAGGGAGAAAAAGGCTCCAGTGAATGTGGCAACCCTTGTCGGACACTGCAATCTGCGGTTAGCTGTCATGGGATACAGTATGGGCTTACCCTCCCGAGAGGAACTGCATCGCATGGCCCAATTATTATCGACAGGCCTTGGCCAGGGAGCAGTGGGCCTCTCGCTGGGTTTGATCTATCCTCCCAGCAGTTATTCAGATGTGAATGAATTGATCTATCTGGGAAAGGTCGTAAAAGGTCATGACGGGATTTTAGTCGCTCACATTCGAAATGAACAAGATCAAATTTTAACTGCTTTAGAAGAAATGATCAGGGTTGGACATGAGAGCGGATGCAAAATCCACATCTCTCATCTAAAGTGCATGGGCAAGAACAATTGGGGGAGGATGCCCGAGATACTTGGATCGTTAGATCAGGCCTTGAAGGAAGGGATCGCTCTCTCCTTTGACCAGTATCCCTATACCGCGGCCTGTACATCCCTCTCCGTTCTTCTTCCGAGCTGGGTAGTGGAAGGGGGATGGGAGCAGGTAGAAAAAAGATTGGCCCTGCCAGAGACTTTAAACAAGATCATTGTCGAACTGAAAAAGGCCATTGAGAATAGAGGGGGACCGGTTTCGATTACGATCGCTTCGGTCCAGAATCCCGGAAATCAGACCTTCGTTGGCAAAAACCTCGAATCGATAGCCAGAGAAAAAGGGGTGGACCCTGCCAGGGCTGCCTTGGAACTCTTAATCGACGAAAAATTGCAGGTTGTCGCCATCTATCATTCAATCGCCGAGAAAGATGTGGAAAGGGCAATGATCCACCCACTTCAGACAGTTGGAAGTGACGGAATCCTGGGAGAATTTCCTCACCCTCGTATCTATGGAACATTTCCCAGGGTGATACGCCACTATTCACAAGAAAGGCAACTTTTCAAACTTGAGGAGGCAATCCGGAAGATGACCTCCGCACCGGCAAAACGGTTGAATCTGAGGGATCGAGGACAGATCAAGAAGGGTTTTTATGCTGATGTGCTTCTTTTTGACCCGAACGTTTTCAGAGACACGGCTACCTTTGAAAATCCAAAACAATTTGGCTCGGGTCTCGATTGGATGTTTGTCAATGGTATTCCGGTGGTGAAGAATGGAGAGCTTCAAGAGGCTTTTCCGGGGCAAATCATCAAGAAAGAAAAGTGAGTCACCATGCCTGCAGAGAAAATATTCTGGGAAGATCCATACTTCACCGAGCTTTTAGCTAAGGTAACAAGCGTGAATGGCGATACGATCACGCTGGATCGAACCATCTTCTATGCAGCCTCGGGTGGACAGGAATCCGACAGCGGTACCATGGGTGGGCGAAAGGTTCTGGAGGCTGAGAAGAGAGGCACTGAGATCTATTACACCCTTGAAGGACCACATGACCTCAAGCCGGGAAACGAGGTTCTCATCAAGATAGATTGGACAAGACGCTATCGCCTCATACGGCTCCACTTTGCAGCAGAGATCGTACTCGAGCTCGTTTATCAGCTCTTCGGCAGGCCCTTCAAGATCGGAGCAAACATTTCTGAGGACAAGGCCAGGATCGACTTCCTCTGGGATGGTAGGATCTCGGAGGTCTTCCCAATGCTCCTGGAACGTGTTGGGGAGATCATACATTCTGACCTCCCCATCAGGAGCGAGTTCAGCGACCGTGAAAACGAGCAGCGTTACTGGGAGATCGAGGGTTTCTCAAGAGTTTCCTGTGGCGGCACTCATCCCAGGCGAACCGGCGAGGTTGGGCAAATAACGCTCAGGCGCAACAATATCGGGAAAGGAAAAGAGCGTATCGAGATCATGCTTGTGGAAAGCACCCCACCTCCGCCCACCCCTCCCCCCCCGGAGGGGGAGGGCAAGGGTGAGGGGGGACATCACCTGGGGTGAAGTCTGACCAATCATAGAAATAAACGTATTATCAATGCAACGGAAATTCTTTTAAGATTCAATTCTTTTTCAACTGCTAAGGTGGGGCCAATGACAAAAGAAAGTTGTCATTACAAGAAACTTACTTGTACGAGTAGGCTTTTCTTCTGACCCACAGAACTTTTTGGAGGTATTATAAGGATGGCCACAATCAAAACACAGCTATTTGGTCGAACGGGTCATTTGAGTACTCGAGCTATTTTTGGTTCAGCCTCCTTACGGCAGGCCAGTCAGGACGAAGCCAACAGGGTGCTGGAATTGCTGCTAAGATACGGCATCAATCATGTCGACACGGCACCTGGATATGGAGATGCGGAAATACGGATTGGACCCTGGATGAAACACGACAGAGGCCGATTCTTCTTGGCCACCAAAACGGATCAGCGGAAATACGGAGAGGCTCGTGACCAGTTCTATCGCTCTTTAGAGAGGCTTCAGGTGGATCATGTTGATCTACTTCAGCTTCACAACCTCACGGATGTGGTAAGCCGGGAAATTGTCATGGGACCAGGAGGAGCCCTGGAATTTCTGATTGAGGCCAAAGAGAAGGGGTTGACCCGGTTCATCGGAATCACGGGTCACGGCCTCCAGGCGCCAAGAATGCATCGGCAAAGTTTGGATCGCTTTGACTTTGATACCATACTTCTCCCCTGTAACTACTTGCTGATGCAAAATTCGGAGTATGCCACCGATTTCAATCGCCTGATGGCTTACTGCCAGGAACATAGCATCGTGGCACAGACTATAAAGGCGATTGCCCGTGGCTTTTGGGGGAAGAAGCGCCATAGCCATGTAACCTGGTACGAGCCGGTTAAAGATCAGGACGCCATTCAGAAGTTAGTTCAATGGGTGCTCGGCCGGACCAATCTTTTCCTCATTACTGTGGGCGATATCCAAGAACTGCCTAAAGTCTTGGAGGCTGTAGTCAGTTTCGAATCGGCGCCCTCTGACGAAGAAATGGCGCGGCTGGTTAAGAAAGAAGCTTTAGAACCTGTGTTCATCTAACCCCTCTTACCCAACTTCAAGACCTGTAGAACTTCGCTCCAGTCTATTCCAATCCGGAGAATAGAATGATGTAGCATCAATCCAGTGGGCCATGGTTTCAGGTCGCCGGGCGGCCGAAGCGGTAATGGATTGGCTTGTTAAAAAGGCTCGAAATTCACCAGATCCTGAGAATAGGAGGTTATCCTGTCTTAAACTTCCGTTCCTGAAGACTTCTTTCCTGAAGTGGTGTTTTTGTATTTTTGTTCCTCACTGCAATATTACGAATGATGATCAATTATAGTCAATAGAATTTCACTCCTGCTTTTATACCTATTGTAAAGTAAACCTACACTACCTTAGAAGGCAAAGTATGTGTAATAAAATCAATATGTTATAGGAATAAAATTAGGACTCTTGTCGGAACCATTTACACCTTTAGCTTTGGTCAAAGTATTGAGTTCTTACAATAAACCTATTAATTACAATAGGTTACTGAAGGGTAAGGATTTGGCATTAAAGATGCTTTGAATTTCGGTGGATCATTACAATCAATGGAGAGAGAAAATGAGGAGTTTCCTTATTAATAAGAACCTGTCCCTTTATTATTTCCTCAAAAGGATGATCGGGAAGAAATGGGGTTTCGTAGTGGCAGGCACCATTGAAAAGGCGATTCTCATCTTTGGCAGGGAAGAGCTGCCAAACATCATTAAGAATGAGACACCCACTGACCAATAATAGTGAGGATTATCAAACTTTTAAGAATTCATGTAGGAGATCACTCCATGCTATCTTATGAATTTTTCTGCGTTGATGAAATAGGAGAAGCCCATTTAATTGGGATCATCCCAGAAAGAAGGAGACATACAGAAAGAATAACCAAAGAATCTGTCATGCAACGGGTAGGAATGCTTTTGGGGGAAAGTATTGACCTTAATTATTTTTTTGTCACTCAGGTTAATATAGACGAGGATACGGGTAGAATTGCAAGGGTTACTCCGCTAATCATACATTAAGAGAAATCTCGGCTCCTTCCTGTAATTGAGATTCATTAAGGTTCTAACATAGGGGTGGGTTCGATGAGAGAATTTGAAAAACGGATTCACACAGATAGACGAGAACATTCCACTCGTTGCCTGAGCCGATATACTTTTTCGGGTCAAAGAAGAATGCTCCGAAGAGAAGTTGATCAGAAGAAGGGCTGTTATGTGGATCGTTATGATCTAAAATTGTTCTTAATACTGATTTTGATTGCGGTACTAAATACGTTTGATTCAGTATTTACAAAAGCAATTCTGCATCGTGGCGGACTGGAACTCAATCCCATAGTTCATGTTTCCTATGACCTCTGGGGGGATAGTATTTGGACGTGGAAAATCGTTGCTATGCCCTGCCTCTTATTTTTTTTATACTTTCACAGCAAATTCAAGAGGGTCGAAATCGGTATTGTGGGCATGAGTTACTTATATACCGCCGTGGCACTTTACCAAGCCTTCCAATATCAATCGATAGCGCACTGAGATAGAATGAGAAGAAAAGAACCAAAAAAACATCAGAATATAGGCTCGGGCCATGAAAGCCTATGAATTTTACCTGCGTGACCCAGCAAAGGGGAACAAGTTAGTTGGAATACTCCCAGAAAGGAGAAAAGACCCTGCAAGAATAACCGAGAAGTCGGTCATGAATTGGGTGGAAAAACTTTTTATTGATGGATTAAGTGACAGAGATATTTTTTTCATTCAGGTAACAATAAGTTCGGAAAAATGAATTGGTAATAGGCTGCCGTTGGTGGTGTCAAATAGTATCGAAAAAACTATACTTATTTTCGGGAGGGGGGCCCTTTCAAGTGTAAATAAAAATGGGGTCTCGACTAAACAACTGAAATCGGGATTAGGGGATTCTTACGAAGGAAAGCAGGGAGTGAGGTGAGAATGTGTTAGCCTATAAATTTTACCTCCGTGATGCGATGAAGAACTCCTTCGATCATGTTGGTGTATTACCAGAGAGAAGAATGGATCGAGAAAGAATTACCGATGAATCTATTGTCAACTGGGGAAGGAAATATTTTGGTAAGGATGCGAAGGATGAGGACATCTTTTTTGTGGAAAGTCTTTTGGATGATAGTGAGAAAGAATTCTTTCTACCATTGAGTGATCAAGAAAGAGAATAGGAAAAATAATTCCAATTGAGATGAGCAGGTCGGAAGCATGATTTCATTAATTTGAACAAAAATCTTCAGTTGTTTGTAATCTGTTCTATCAATTTTTGGAACGGTCAACCGGCTTTCGGTAAGGCATTTGAGGGCGTCGCCCGAAGAGTTCTTCCTGCAATTTGCACCTCCATCAAGGCCGAAAATATTGTACAGTGCAAGTCATGATGGATGAGCGGATTTGAATAGCACATACCCCTGTTGACAAGGGGAGACAATGAATCTGAGCAAAGATTCTTATGAGAGGATTATTGATAGCTTGGACGGCGGTTTGTATCTTGTTGATCCGAATAGAACAATCACATATTGGAACAAGGCTGCTGAAAAAATCTCGGGATTTAGAACCGACGAAGTAGTTGGCCGATCCTGCTCTGACAATATTCTTACCCATATTGATGCTGAGGGGAATTGTCTCTGTTCGGGGATGTGCCCTCTTGCAGCCACCATTGCTGATAGAATGCCACGTGAAGCTGAAATCTATGTACACCACAAGGATGGACATAGAGTACCGGTTTCTGTGCGTGTTAGTGTTTTAACCAATGGTGAAGGAAAAGTCATTGGTGGTATCGAATTATTCATCGATATCAGCAATCGAACCGCTAATGAATTCAGGATAAGAGAGCTTGAAAAAATGGCTTTGCTTGATAACCTTACACAACTTGCAAACAGAAACTATATTGAAAAAGAAATTCAAAGCAGATTTGCAGAGAAAAAGCGCCTCAACGTCTCATTT
>DATIGG010000242.1:0-16017 GCA_035454825.1 Thermodesulfobacteriota bacterium
AACCCGGCATAGCCGGAACCAAACAGAAAACCTCAAATTCAAAAAGTTGAGATTTTCCAAAAGCCTCTGGAATGGCCATGAATAGGGGCTCAAATGATGGTGCTAAAAATATTGTGACATCTACGCGCACAATTTTATTCCTAAGAGACTAATAATTAAGGACTTGACCGCAAAATCCCTCCTGACTTCCCTTTGACATTAAAAGGGAGGAATGACCCCTCTTTGAAAAATGGTTCGACGAGGCTCAGCATCCTGAGTTTGTCGAAGGAGAGGAGCGAGGGGAGATTTTGTGCAAGACATCCAATCTATTTTCAGACTGTTATAGATTGGTTACTTGATCTCCTGGATCCTCCCGTAGAGGCCCTTGGGCCAGAAATTCTGATTTTCAAGCTCATCCACATAGGGTTTCACCTTATCCTGAAAACTCTTCGTACTCACACGGATGAAAGCCGCGCCATGATCGTCCGTCATCCGCTGCATGTCTTTTTCGACCTGCGCATAAAGTCTTGCATTCATTGTTTTAGCCACTTCGGTTGCTGCTTCATTGAAGGCCTTCTGGATGGCCGGGGAAAAGGATTGCCATTTCTTTGCATTGATGGTGATCATCTGGTT
This sequence comes from Thermodesulfobacteriota bacterium, assembly GCA_035454825.1. Taxonomy (GTDB): domain Bacteria; phylum Desulfobacterota; class BSN033; order BSN033; family UBA1163; genus DATIGG01. The sequence continues at coordinate 613 of DATIGG010000242.1, forward strand.
TTGATAAAACTCCTTAATCTCGGTCACATATTTACAGACCTCTGTGAATTTGATGTCATAGAGCGAATCAAGGGGACTTGTGACAGACTCGACCATCCCCTGTTTCAGGGCCAGATAAGTTTCTCCCCAGGGGATTACGGTGATGGTGGCACCCAAAGCCTGTCCCCAAACCTTTTTGGCTGTCTCTGATTCGTAGAGCCTCAGCTTTAAGCCTTTGACATCATCCGCTGTGAAGACCGGTTTCTTACTCGCCAAGACCCGGTATGGACCTCTTACCCAAACCGCATCCTTGTTGGGAAGTAAGATATGGTGGTTTCTCGCCAGAAGTTTTTTCTTCGACTCTTCACAGACAGGGCTGTTCAGGTATTTGGCATAGTGATCGTAATCCCGGAACACATAGGCAAACCGGACGATCCTTAAGGCTGGATCAAAGAATTCCCAGGAGCCGATGTCTTCGACCATCAAGTCTACGGAACCCATCTCCACACTTGAGAGAAGGGCTGCCCAGCCGCCGAAAGCTGAACTGTAACCGAAATTGATCTTCACCTCTCCCTTCGTTTTTTCTTCGACGAGCTTACCGAAGAGTGTGATCCCCTGGCCCAAGGCGCTCATGGGGCTGTCGATCGTGCCGAATTTCAACGTCGTTACAGCGTGAGCCGTTGAAAAAGTTAACAAAAAACCGACAACCAGCCACACACAAACCCAAATGACTCCCAATCCCTTCTTCATTGTTCCTCTCCTTTCTGAGATATAAGTTTATGAAGCCGTGTTTCCATTCCTCCGATGCAGGGCTCGATCTACCCTCGGAAGCTGATTCCGTTCTTACTTTTCTCCCTGTCTTCCCGGAACCGCTTGTCAACCTTCGTGAGATTGTCTACCATCGCTTTTCGGGCCTTCTTCGGATCCCCTTCCTTGATGTGTCGGTAAATCTGATAATGTTCGAGGTAAGAATCCCGGTAGACATCCTTGAGCTGCTCGACCGTTCGCTTCCGGCTCTCATAGAGGACCTTGTACATCTTCTCCATGAAATCTTCTAAGATGGTATTTTTCGCCGCCCGAATGACGGCCTGGTGAAATTCGATTTCATATCGGATGTACTCCATTTTATCTTCCAGATGAGTTCTCATCTTCCGGAGAGTTGCCTCCATGGCCTGGAGGTCCTCTTCTGTCCGTTTCTTTGCAGCCAGTTCCGCAATGATCCCTTCAATCCCCATCCTTGCCTCGAAGAGATCGATGTGAATCGGTTTGCTGAGATGAAAGAGGAGGCTGAAGGGATCGGAGGACCAGTCGCTCATGGAACTCCTGAGATAGGTCCCGCTTCCAGGACGCATCTCAGCAATTCCCAAAATGCTAAGCGCCCTCAGAGCTTCTCGGAGCGAAGGCAGACTGATCCCCAGAAGTTTTGCCAATTCTCGTTCGGGAGGAAGCTTCTCTCCAAATTTGAAATATTCCTGGTCGATCAGTTCCTTGATCTTAGAAATGGCGCTTTGGACCACAGAGGTCTTTCGGACAGGCTCGATCTGCATCTTTTGAAGGCTCACACAATTTTCTATCAGAAGAACGGACCCGCCAACCCAAAAGTTTCAAGAATTTTCTTGACAGGGAGGCAAAAACCACGATATAAAATTGTTCAGAACACCAAGACATTTGCACAGTCCGATCGAAATGTCAAGTCTTTTTTCTCTCATTAAATAGAGAGAGGTGGTGAAAATGAAAGGAAAGGAGATCGCTTCTGTTTAACCCTATTGGAGTAAAATCGTGAAAAAAAGAGCGGTCGACATCAACTGCGATCTTGGAGAAAGCTTTGGAGTCTACAAACTTGGGCAGGATGAAAACATTCTCAGTCTGATCTCCTCTGCCAATGTGGCTTGCGGATTCCACGCCGGAGATCCCCATGTGATGAGGAAAACAGTTGCCTTGGCCAAGAACAAGGGGGTCAGAGTGGGAGCTCATCCAGGGCTTCCGGATCTCATCGGTTTCGGAAGGAGGGCCATGCAGATATCCCCATCGGAACTGAAAGATATTTTCACTTATCAGATCGGGGCATTAAAAGCATTTGTCGAAGCCGCAGGCATGAGGCTTCAGCATGTAATCCAGCATGGAATTTTGACAAAAATGGCTGAAGAAGATCAGGCCATCGGGAGAGCCATTCTGGAATCGATCCGGGAAGTCGATCAGGAACTGCTTTACCTGACTCTTGAAGGAAGCTATCTTCCACAGATGGCAAAGGACATGGGATTTAAGACCGTGAGAGTGGCCTTCGCAGACCGGGCTTACGATCGCAACAAGCGTCTCGTTTCCAGGAAGACTCCCGGCTCTTTGATTCGCGATACGATGCTGGTTGAAAAGCGGGTTGAACAACTGGTCATGACAGGGACGGTCACCACAATTGAGGGTGAACCCCTTTCTCTCGAATTTGAATCGATCATGCTCCACGGCGACTCTCCGGGCGCACTTGAAATTGCACAGACCGTCTCAAACACCCTGAAGAGACTGAACGTGCAGGTTAAACCCATGGGGGAATTGGTTTGATGTCCGTCCCTATGTATCAGCCTGTCGGGGATCACGCTGTCCTGGTCAGCTATGAAGAAAGAATCGATCCTGAGATCAGTGAAAGGGTTCGCCTTCTTTCGGAGGTCATAACACAGCAGGGATTCCCCTGGCTCGAGGAGACGGTTTTCAGCTACCGGTCTGTTCTCATCATCTATCGGCCTCGAATGATTCGTTTTCCTGAGGTGATGGATGCCATAAAGAAAATTGAGCAGGACCTCCACCCAACTCAATCCAACCCTCCGGATCTCTTCGAAATACCAACGGTCTATGACGGTCCTTACGGGCCTGATTTGAAAAGGGTCGCCGAGGTCGCCGGACTCTCTCCCAGAGAGATCATCGACCTCTACTCTTCAACTACATTTACGATTTACTTTTTAGGGTTTCTGTGTGCTCAACCCTACCTGGGAGGACTCCCCGAAAGGCTGCATATCCCGAGGCTTGATAACCCCCGGATCCACATGCCTGCCGGGTCTGTGGGAATTGGCGGAATCCAGGCGAGTCTCCTCACAATCGATCAGCCGTCCGGGCACAATTTCATAGGGAGGACATTTCTTTCTCTTTACGATCCAGTGAGGATGCCTCCAACCCCTCTCAAGGCAGGAGATCGAATCATTTTTAAACCGATATTTGAAAAGGATATCGGTAAGATTAGGGGGAAACAACCAGAAAAAAAATTAGTCCCTCCCCGCCTCGATGCTCTCACCCTATCCTCTAACCAAGGGAGAGGAAAAGGGTGAGGGGGCACTTAAAGTCTGGGGTAAAACGCATGGATGCCTTTAGCGTGATTCATCCTGGCATTCTAACCACGTATCAGGATCTGGGACGCCGAGGGTTTCGCCAATTCGGAATCCCTGTCTCCGGTGCAATGGATACGATTGCACTAAGGGTGGCAAACCTCCTGGTCGGAAATAAAGAGTCTGCGGTTGGATTAGAAATAACCCTGATGGGGCTGAAGATGGCGGCTTTTTCACCCTTACAGATTGCGGTTACAGGAGCGGATTTATATTTCACTATCAACTCAGAATACCAGCCTCCATGGAAGAATTATCTTCTGAAACCAGGCGATGTTCTTCATTTTCAGAAAAGAGAGTCCGGCCTGAGGGCCTATCTTGCCGTCCAGGGAGGGTTCCAGGCCCCAACCTTCCTGGGAAGTGGTTCTGTATTCCAGAGGGGGCTGATGGGATCTCCTTTAAGTAGAGATGATATCCTGCATACCAGAGAGAGCACTCGGGGTTTCTTATCTGAATTGAAGATCCCGCAAGGGTATCTTTCTCCCCCGCTCAATCAAAACCCGATCCGGGTCATCATGGGTCCCCAGGCAGAGCGATTCATAGAAGAAGGGATCCACCATTTTCTCAACTCAACGTACCGGATCAGATCCGAATCGGACCGCATGGCCTACCGGTTAGAGGGACCAAGGATCAGCCACTGCGGAAAAGCAGACATCATCAGCGAACCGCTAATGCCTGGGGCGATCCAGGTTCCGAATGATGGGTGTCCGATCATCCTGATGGTGGATGCTCAGGTCACGGGTGGATATGCCAAGATCGCGAATGTGATTAGCGTGGATATCCCGTTGCTGGCACAGAAGATGCCGGGTGAATCAATCCGTTTTGAGGCTGTGGACCTTCATAGGGCTTACGAGGCACTGGAGCAGAGAGAGCAACTCTTTCTCTGGCTTCACGACAATTTATCCCTTTCTTAAGAGTCAGGTCGATCATCCGTTCATTGGCGAGGAGGTATCATCTTTATTCCAGGATTTCCAGATTTGCATAACGGACCTTCAATCGTTTGCTGCCTGCTGATTGAAAGAGAATCGTTGCTTTCTGGTCCTCTTTCATTCCCTCCACGGAGCAGACCCTTCCCTCCCCAAATTTTGGATGCCTGACTCTCATTCCGATCTTAAGAGGGTAAAAACCTTCGTAAGAGATGACGACTCTCTCAAGAGACGGGACAGGATTTTCCTTTGAGAAATGTTCTTCCTCCCATCTCGGTTCTTCAAAATAAATTTCTTTTCCCGATGGCTGTTTCTTCCTTTTTATCTGGCCGCCATGAGGGAATTGGGCGGCCCAGGTTTCAGAGGGTTCATAAGAGAAAAGGTCTCTCCAACCCTCTTCTTTCCCTTCGGACTGGATGAGCTCTAAGGGGATTTCATCAAGGAACCGGGAGGGAAGATTGGCATGACCCACCCCAAAGGTATGGCGTCTCTCTGCCCGGGTCAGAAAAAGTTTTTCCCTTGCCCGGGTCATGCCCACATAGAAAAGCCTTCTCTCTTCCTCGAGATCCTGAATCTCTTCACCCCTGCGGTGATGCGGCAGAAGACCGTCCTCCATCCCGGTAATGAAAACATAGGGAAATTCGAGCCCCTTTGCGCAGTGAAGGGTCATTAGAGAAACCCGGTTCCCTTTATCCTCATAGAGATCGACATCCGACACCAGGGAGACCTTGTCCAGAAAGGTTTCTAACGAAACCTCCTCATCTCCTTTCTCATATTCCATGATCACATTGATCAATTCTTCGACGTTTTCGACTCTCGAAAGGGCCTCTTCCGTCCTCTCTTCTTTTAACTGCTGAAGATACCCTGTGCCGGTAAGAATGGCTAAGGCCAACTGGCTGAGGGAGGAAAGGCTGGCCTCTCTTCGGGACTCCTCCATGAAATGGACGAAGGTCTCGATCTTCTTCTTTGTACCCGATGGAAGCCAATCCTCATCCAAACTCTGTTTCAGCCCTTCGTAAAGGGAGAGCCTTCTCTCTCTTGAAAAATGTTCGACCTTCTCAATCGTCTTCTCCCCGATCCCTCTCGAAGGAATGTTGATGACCCTCTTCAGGCTGAGGCTATCCGAAGGGTTGGCGATCACTTTCAGATAGGCGAGGACATCCTTGATCTCCTTCCGCTCATAAAACTTCATCCCACCCACGATCGTATAGGGGATTCCCTTTTTGACTAACTCGTCCTCCAGGGCTCGGGACTGGGCATTGACCCGGTAAAAGATAGCCATATCCCGGAAAGGCCTCAATGATGAATCTTGACGTCCTGTCGAAAAGGATGAAGGACGGCAAAGCTCCAGGACCTTTTGGACGACAAAACGGGCCTCATCCTCCTCATCCTCCGCCGTAAAAAAGGTGAGGAGTTCTCCGTCGGGATTTTCTGTCCAGAGGGACTTTGCCTTCCGCAGACGATTCTTTGAAACCATATCGTTGGCCGCCCGAAGGATATTCTGAGTGGACCGGTAGTTCTGCTCCAGCGTGACGACTCTTGCGTCTGGGAAGTCCTTCTGAAAATTGAGGATGTTCCCGATCTCCGCCCCTCTCCAGCGGTAGATGGACTGATCATCATCTCCCACCACAAAGATGTTATGGTGCCTGCCGGCGATCTGCCGAACGAGCTCATATTGAATCAGGTTCGTATCCTGAAATTCGTCGACCAGCACGTAATGGAACCGCTCCTGATAGGATTCTAATACCTCTGGAGACTTCCGAAAAAGAAGGGTCACAAAGTTGAGAAGGTCTCCAAAGTCGAGGGCGTTGTTGAGTCGGAGATCTTCCTGATACCGCTGATAGACGAGGGCCAGTCTCTTTTGAAAGATATTAAACTCAGAGGGCCGGTATTGGTCCGGAGTCACCCCCTGGTTTTTCAGGTGATCGATGGCCGACTGAAATTTGTTCGGAGGAAAGATTTTGAAGTCGAGGTCCAATTCTCTCATTACCGTCTTGAGGTGGCGGTTCTGATCGTCCTGATCGTAAATGACAAAATTTTTTTGAAATCCCAGGGGCTCGATGTGCTGCCTCAGGATGCGGACACAGGCCGAGTGGAAGGTCGAAATCCAGGCTCCCCGGGTTGAGCCTCCTAAAAGCCTCTCCACCCTTTCCCGCATCTCGTCAGCGGCCTTATTGGTGAAGGTCACGGCAAAGATATGGGAGGGATGGACCCCCTTCTCCTGGATAAGATAAGCAATCCGGTAGGTGAGGACCCTCGTCTTTCCGCTTCCTGCGCCTGCAAAGACGAGAAGCGGCCCCTCGGTCTCCAGGACCGCCTTCTGCTGAACAGGGTTCAGATGATTTAGAAGAGACATGCCAAAAACTCAATGCAAAATGTAAATTGAAAAGTGCAACATAAGAAAAAGTTAATGGAATCGCAAAAAGTCGAAAAATGCTAATAATCGTCATTCCTGCGAAAGCCAGAATCCAGTAATTTCAAACAATTATAAAAACACTGGACACCGGTTTTCACCGGTGAGACGACTCTTTACGAAACCGTCAAAGTTCATATACACAGTTTTTCAAGTCGAACGGTTCCTCTCAGGGTGTCATTCCACCATCTTTCAGCACATAAAATGCAGGTAATGCAAACCTAGCATGATGCATTGCTGATTTTGAATTTTGCACTTCGCAATGAGTATTTATTCGACGGTCACGCTCTTCGCCAGATTTCTTGGCTGATCCACATCCAGCCCTTTGAAATCGGCCATGTAGTATGCCAGAAGCTGAAGGGGGATGGTGAGGAGAATCGGCGTCAGGGAGGGTAGGGCCTCCGGGATGAAGATCACATCGTCCACCTTTTTAGCAATGGCCTGATCCGATTGAGAAAGGAGGGCAATCAGTCGCCCTTCCCTTGCCCTCACCTCTTCGATATTGGAGACGACCTTCTCATAGACCTCGTTCTGGGTTGCAAGGACAACCACGGGCATCTCCCGATCGATCAGAGCGATGGGCCCATGTTTCATCTCGCCGGCCGGATACCCTTCTGCGTGGATATACGAGATCTCTTTCAATTTCAGGGCCCCTTCCAGGGCGATCGGATAGTTGATTCCCCGCCCGAGATAGAGGAAGTCCCTGGCGTAAAGGTATTTCCTGGCGATCTGGGCGACCTGCATCGAAGACTTGAGCATCTCTTCCATGAGATGAGGGAGCTTAACGACCTCTTCGACCAGGGCCTTTCCCTCTTTGTTTGAGAGATGGCCTGTCCCCCGGCCGATCCGTAGGGCAAGGAGAAAGAGAGTGATCAGTTGGGTCACAAAGGTCTTGGTGGAGGCCACACCGATCTCAGGGCCTGCATGGGTATAGATGACATGGTCCGAGTCTCTGGCCAGACTTGACTCCACCACGTTACAGATGGAAAGCGTCTTTGCTCCTTTTCGTTTGCCCTCTTTCAGGGCCGCCAAGGTATCAGCCGTCTCTCCTGACTGGGAAATGGCAACGATCAGGTCATTCTCTCTGATGATGGGATTCCGGTACCGGAACTCAGAGCCAATATCTGCCTCCACAGGAATCCGGCAAAAATCTTCAATCAGGAACTTTCCGACAAGGGCTGCATGATAGGACGTGCCACAGGCAATCAAGATGATCCGGTGAATCTTCTTCAGTGTCTCCCGATCCAGACGGACATTATCGAGAATGACATCCTCCTTCTCTTCGGAGAGCCTTCCTCGAATGGTATCGGTCAGCGCCCTCGGCTGTTCGAAGATTTCCTTAAGCATAAAGTGTTTGTAGCCACTCTTTTCTGCCATGAGGGGGTTCCAGTTCACATGTTTGGGTTCTTTCGAAACTTCTTCTCCCCTGGCATCATAAACCGTTACTCCTTTAGAAGAGAGGAAGGCGACCTCTCCATCCTCCATAAAGATGAAGTTTCTGGTATAGGGAAGGATCGGAGGAATGTCAGAGGCGATGAAGTACTCTTCCTCACCGAGGCCAATCACAAGGGGAGCCTCATTTCTCGCGCCGATCAAACATGTTTCATCCCCTTCGTAGAGAATTCCCAGGGCATAAGACCCCTTGATCTTCCCCAGGGTGATCTTTACGGCATCCAGGAAGGAATGCCCTTCCCGGATGAATTCATCGATGAGATGGGCAATCGTCTCTGTGTCCGTTTCGGAACTGAAGAGATGGCCCTTCGTTTTGAGAAATTCCCGTAGGGGCAGATAATTCTCAATAATGCCATTATGGACGACCGTCACCTTGCCTGCCTTATGGGGGTGAGCGTTTTCATCCGAGGGCCTTCCGTGGGTGGCCCACCGGGTATGGCCGATCCCTACCTTCCCGTCAAAAGTCTCCGCTTCAATGAGTCTCTCAAGGTTTGTCAACTTCCCCACCTTTCGACGGATCTCGATCTTCCCTTTTTGAAAGACGGCTATGCCCGCTGAATCATAACCTCTGTACTCAAGCCGCCTGAGTCCTTCAATGAGGACTTTGACGGTCTCCCTTGGGCCGATATATCCAATGATGCCGCACATGGTCTAATCCTTCCTGTTTTTTTCTTCCTTTTTCTCCTTGTGATGGAGATCCGCCTTCTTTGACCAGCCGCGGATGTTCTTCTGTTTAACCCGGCTGATGGCCAGGGCCCCGTCGGGGACGTCTTTGGTGATGGTTGTACCTGCGCCAATAGACGCGTTCTTTCCAATCTTTACCGGAGCCACCAGTTCCACATTCGATCCCACAAAGACACGGTCGCCGATAATCGTCTGATGTTTCTCAAAACCATCGTAATTGCACGTAATGGTTCCCGCCCCGATATTCACCCCTTCCCCCACCAGAGAATCTCCAATATAGGTCAGATGATTGGCCTTCGATCCCTGACCAATCACAGATTTCTTTACCTCCACAAAATTTCCGATCTTTGCCTTGGCCCTTACCTCTACGAGGGGTCGGAGATGAGCGAAGGGCCCGATGATAGCACGGTCTTCTATCTTACTCTCCGTAATGACCGTGTTGGCCCGAATCGTCACCTCATTCCCAATGCAGGTATCGAGAATCTTCACGTTCGACTCAATGGTACATCGCTCACCGATCTTTGTCTTTCCCTGAAGCTGACAATTAGGGTAAAGGACCGTATCTCTTCCCACTTCAACCATCTGATCGAGATAGGTCGTTCTGGGATCGATAACGGTCACGCCTGAGAGCATCAAAGCCCTCATCTTCTCCTGCTGGAGAGCCCCGTGCGCCACGGCAAGATCGATGCGTGTGTTGATTCCCATCACTTCGATAGGATCGGCCACCTGATAGGCCGAACACCTCAACCCTCTCTTATCTGCAATCTCAACCAGATCGGTCAGGTAATACTCGCCCTGTGCATTCTCCCTCCCGATCCCCTTAAGGCCCTCAGCCAGGAATGGAGCTTTAACACAGTAGATTCCTGTATTGATTTCACGGACAGCCTTCTCTTCCTCCCGGGCGTCCTTTTCTTCAACGATCTTCGCAAGCCAACCCATCGAATCCTTGATGATGCGACCGTATCCAAAAGGATTTTCAACGACAACCGTCATCACGGAGAGAATCGAGTCACTTTGCTGAAAGTGGTTCATCAAGGAGGAGAGACTCTCCTTCTTTATGAGCGGCACATCGCCGCAAAGGATTAAGACCGTGCCCGTGAAGTTTTGAAGCAAAGGAAGGGCCTGCAGCACGGCATGTCCTGTGCCCAGTTGCTCTTTCTGCAGTGCGAAGAGAATCCGGGGATCTTTAAATTTCTCCCTGATCTCGTCTGCCTGATATCCCACCACAACGATTGTCTTTTCGGCCTGGAGTCCGTTTAGGGAAAGATCGATCGGGTAGGCAAGCATAGGAAGGCCCAGGAGAGGATGAAGGACCTTTACCAGATCCGACTTCATCCGGGTCCCTTTTCCGGCAGCTAAAATGATCGCGGCAATTCCTTCCAATCCTTCACCTTTAAATGGAATGTATCAATTTTATACTATGCTCAAGGCCTGGAGTCAACCCTACCGAATCCTGTCGCCACCAAACCTAAAAAATGGAAAAATATCTTGAGGCAAAAATAAGGACTTGAAAAACGCATAGATATTTGTAATAGAAAGACGTGCGATTTAATCTATCCCTTCCAAAAGGTAAACCCTTTGAGGTGGTGGGAATGGGGCTTAACTCCGTCGACTTCCTCTCCCTCGTCCCTGAATATCCTGCCTCCAATTCAAAGATGAAGATCCTCAAGTTTGCCAAATCAGGGGGCGGCCAGGTGGCTACTGCCCTGGTTGCTCTCAGCCGATGGGGAGTCAAAACGAAGTATATTGGAAAAGTGGGAAGTGATGAGTTCGGCCAGTTCTCTTTGGAGTCAATCCGTCAGGAAGGGGTTGACGTTTCTTCCGTGACGGTTGAACCCGATACCCCTAACCAGTTGGGGACCATCATCGTAGAAGCTTCTTCAGGTGACCGAACGATCCTGTGGAGCAGGGATGAGCGTCTGATGTACAGGGCAGGAGAACTGCATAAAGAAGACATCTGCGCTGGAAAAGTCCTTCATCTCGATGGACACGATATCCGTGCAGCCATCCAGTCTGCAAAATGGGCTAAAGAAGAGAGAATTCCCACAGTGATCGATATTGACAAGGTTGAACGTCTTGCTTCTGAGCTGATCAAGGAGATCGATTTCGTTGTCACTTCCTCACGGTTTCCCGGCATCTTTACTGGAATTTCAGATCGAGAAAAGGCGCTCATCGATCTTCAGAAGCACACCCGTGGATTTCTATGTTCCACTTTAGGACCTGAAGGAGCCATGGCGTTGGTGGATGGAGAAGTCCTTCATGTCAAAAGTTTTAAGGTCGACGTGGTTGACACAACCGGAGCAGGCGACGTCTTCCATGCAGGTTTCATCTATGGCATTCTCCAGAATTGGGATGTCAAAGAAATTCTGCGATTTGCCAATGCCGTTGCTGCCCTCAAATGCCGCAGCCTCGGCGGAAGGCGTGGAATTCCAACCCTGGACGAAGTTAGAAACCTCTTAGATCGTGACCCATTAGCCTCGGGTTCGATTGGACCGGGGTAGTCTCCTCTCCGAAACCCTCCAATTCGGAATGGTAAAACTCCGAATTTGACGCTCTGCATTCCGCATTCGATTTTTCTCCGGAGAGACCGCGCTGTTCCCATGCAAAAAAATCTGATTTTCCGTATCGGCATCATTCCGGCCCACGAGGTGGGCGGATTGGAGAAACATTAGGGCGGAACCTACACAAGTGAACCACATAGGCTAAGCTGCTTAATCACACTGATTTACTGAAAGGGAAGGTTACCCATAACATCTGATGACCCGCATCCTAAAGTTTCGACAAGGCGCCCATCCTTGCGGGCCGAGGCACAGGTTCCCAATTTTTTCACATCTTTGGAGGGATTACCTTAGGTCATATCTAATCTCTTGACAGATTTCTTCAAATCTTTTAGAGAGAATGTAACTTTGTTAAGTGGTATCCAGGCGTAGGGAACCCCGTGATCTCCGTTTACGGAGAAAGTCGGGGACGGACCCGCCGCTGTGATCCCGGTTCCGCGGAAACGGAATGAATGCCTTGATCTAAAAGCCACTGCCCGCAGTCCTGAGCCCTGAGCTTCTCGAAGGGTCGAAGGGTCAAAAAGGGTGGGAAGGCGAATTAAGGTCGGGAGAGTCAGAAAACCTGGTCTGGATACTCTTCACAAGAAGGTCTTCGAGGCTAAGACTGTGAAGGGTGCTTGCGGGTAAAATCCCCAGTCTTTCAGGTGAAGGCTGGGGATTTTTTTTGGACCCTTCTCCCCTGCACCTACCGGCCCGGTCCCAACCGAGCGCGGGGCAGGCAGGTCGGCCGATACCATTTAGGCCCACAGGTTGGGTCGAGGAGGTTTCCATGAAACGCTGCATCTTCTCCATTATCTTTTCCATCTTTTTTGTCTCCATTCCTCTTCTCATGGCTCAAGAAAAGGAAGTCACTCTTGAGGAGGTGGTTGTCACTGCGACGCGGGACACGCAGGAGATCAGGAAGATTCCGGCAAACGTCACGGTGATCACCAAAGAGGAGATCGAGCAATCCAACTCAAAAACCGTGGTGGACCTGCTCCGGAATGAAGCGGATGTCGTTGTCCGGGATTTCTATGGAAACGGGAAAGCCGCCTCTGTCGATATCCGGGGATTTGGAGAGACAGGCACTCTCAATACGCTCGTGCTGATCGATGGAAGACGGGTCAATGAAATCGATCTGAGCGGGGTGGACTGGAGTCAAATCTCGCTTGACCAGGTGGAGCGGATCGAGATCGTCCGCGGCTCCGGGAGCGTTCTTTATGGGGACAATGCCATTGGAGGGGTAATCAATATCATTACGAAGAAGCCTCAGAAACCTCTTTCTATTCAGGCAGAAGGGGTAGGGGGGAGTTACGGTTATTACAAAGGAGGCGCTTCGGTCGGTGGGAAATGGGGGCCTCTCTCCGCCATTTTCAGCGCGAGTTACCAGGATACGGATGGGTATCGTGACAACGGATTCCTGAGAGCAAAAGATGTGGCCGGCAAGCTCCTCTATGATCTGAACGAAAACATCAGCTTCAACTTGAGTGGGAGTTTTCATCACGATGATACGGGGCTGCCAGGAGGCTTGCCAAGGACCATTTATCAAGTGGATCGGCAGGCAACCGTCGCCCCTGATGACAAGGCGAAAACAGATGATGGGTATGCCGCTTTAGGAACAAAAATCAGATTATGGGATCTTGGTCGATTTGAAATGAACCTCTCCTACCGGAACCGGCAGGTCACCGACCTCTTTCGGTCTTTCTTCTTCGAGGACAAAAGAAATTTAAGCACCTGGGGAGTGACACCGAGATATATACTTGAAAAACCGCTTTGGGCCTTCCCCAATAAACTGACTCTCGGACTCGATTATTACGATTCGAATTCAACCGTCTTTTCAGAGTCAACCTTTTTCGGATCGAATAAGCTGGAGGTGACCAAGAGATCCACGGGCCTCTATCTCCTGGACGAATTTTCCCTTCTCAGTAATCTGATCCTATCCCTGGGTTACCGGCATGAGTGGGTTACCTTTGACCTCTTTCAGGAAGTGCCATGGGCAAGGGATAAGACAAAGGAAGATGAGCCTGCGTGGAATATCGGGCTGGACTACCTTTTCAGTAAAAGATCTTCTGCCTTTCTCAGTGCAAAGAGGAGTTTCCGGTTCCCTGTTACTGACGAGTTGATCCAATTCTTCCCTGTCTTCCAGGTCAATCCCAGCATGAAACCCCAGACCGGATACCATTATGAGGCAGGTGTTCGTCATGTCTTTACGGATCAGATCGAGGCCAACCTGACGCTTTTCTGGATCGATATGAGAGACGAAATCTTCTTCAACCCTGCCACATTTGCAAATGAAAACTTTCCCAAGACCCGGCGCCAAGGGATCGAAGCCGGGGCAAGGGTTAAACCTTTCCAGTGGCTCTTCCTGTGGGGCAACTATGCCTATATTAAACCAACCCTTCAACACGAGCCCTATTCGGGAAATGATATTCCCGGGGTGCCGAGACATAAGGGCTCCGTCGGAGTAGACCTCCTCTTAGGAAAAGGTTTTCTCTTCAACACCCGGGCAAACTTTTCCGGCCCCCGTTTTCTGATCAGCGATTGGGCGAACCGGTTTGAAAAACTCGATGGGTACTATTCTCTCGACGCAAGGCTCTCCTACTCCTGGAAAGGGCTGAAGGCCTTTGTCGGTGTGAATAACCTGACCAATCAGAAATATGCGGAATGGGCCGTCACCAATAGTGCCGGAACGAGCCAGCTCTTTTATGCCTCGCCCGAGCGGAATTTCATCGGAGGCATCTCGTACACGTTTTGAGTCGTGATGAAAAAATGAAACTTTCTCTTGACACATCTGTGAGGTTGTAATATAAAAATGGTTATAAATTAAGGTTGCCGGGTTAGCTCAGTCGGTAGAGCAGAGGACTGAAAATCCTCGTGTCCGTGGTTCGATTCCGCGACCCGGCACTTTTAATATCAAGGGGTTAGGGGACTTGGCCTAGCCCCTTTTTGTTATCCCTGTTCAAGTTCCAGCCCGTCAGGCAACCCGCTCTTCGAAATTTTGCTCCTTCTTCATCCTTTCCCTCCAGACCTAAAGAGGTTGCAGAGCAAAGAAAGATTCTATCGGATTCGAGTTGGAGACTACCGGATTATCTATCAGGTGGACAAGAGGATTCTACTTGTCCTTGTGGTGAGTATCGGACATCGCAAAGAAGTCTACAGGCGAATATCTCGGTGAACCAACACCAACTTCCTCCCTCATTCTCAAAATAGAAAAAGTGTGCAACAGCCCGTTGCAAAATTAGGATCACTTTCAAAAAGGGAGAGGCCCTTTGTTAGGTTGACAGAACAGTTTCATTCCCCCGGGATCTGTGCTAAGATGAAAGAAAAAGGGGAGAAGGACGGAGGGAAAGAGATGGACTTCTATACAGTGGTGCTAAGGAAAAGCGGTAACGATTGGGTGGCTTTGTGCTTGGAGAATGGAATCGCAGGGCAAGGAATCACAAAAGAAGAATCGATTGGAAAGCTAAAGGAAGCCATTGAGTCTTTTGAAGATGTTCGGAAAGCCGAAGAAGACGTGTACAGCGCACCGATATCGATTAAGGAACTCCATGAATTTTTGGCGGTTGAGGGGAAAGAACTCGTCTCAGAGACTTTTGAGTTAAGGGCAGTCAATGCCTAAGAGCATTCCGTCCTTAAAACCCAGGGAACTTATCCGTCTTCTGGAGAAGGGTGGCTGTTCATTTTACAGAGAAGGGAAAGGAGATCACTCGATATACGTTCGAACTCTCGAAAACCGGAAAAGAGTGGTTCCGATTGACATGGGAGCAAGAGAATTGTCCCCGCCTTATGTCCTCCGCATCTTCAGGCAATTCGGTTTCACGGATGATGAGATCGAACGTATGTTGAAGTAAACCCGATTAAACACAAGTTAGTTTAGAGTTCTCAGTGACCGGATGGGGCTGGACTGAGACTAAAGAGATGGAAACAATCTTCAACGACGTGATCTTGAAGACTTTGCGGAAGCATAAAGCCTGGCATGCTTGCCAGAGATCGACAAAGATTTTTCTATCTCCTCAGAATCAAGATTGACCCCTTCAATGGCTGTTGAA
>DATIGG010000243.1:0-13896 GCA_035454825.1 Thermodesulfobacteriota bacterium
ATTTTCATAGGCCTCCCCAGCCAATTTCAATTCTATTTCATCCGGGTATTGAGTGGGTAACCTCCCCTTATGTTAACCCCCCTTCACCCCCCTTAACTTAAGGGGGGAATAGAGGGGAGCCTCTTAAGAGGGGGAAAGCACCCACACAAAAACCGGAAGAACCTCATTCTAAAGTTACCCCTAAATCCGAAATTCGAATTCGTGTCTATTTCTGATAGATCGTCACTCCCGGAATTTTGATCCCTGTCCTTTTGGCTGTTTGGATCGCCTCCTGATAGCCTGCATCCGTATGGCGCATCACACCGGTCCCGGGATCGGTCGTCAATACTCTCAGGAGTCTTCTCTCTGCCTTTTTCGTTCCATCAGCCACCACGACCATGCCTGCATGAATCGAATAACCAATTCCAACCCCTCCGCCATGATGGACCGAAATCCAGCTTGCTCCTGCTGCGGTATTGAGAAGGGCATTAAGAATTGGCCAATCGGCAATCGCATCGCTCCCGTCCTTCATCCCTTCTGTCTCACGATAGGGAGAGGCGACAGATCCGCTGTCCAGATGGTCTCTTCCGATCACAATGGGCGCCTTTAACTTTCCTTTAGCGACCATGTCATTGAACAATTTGCCTGCCCTTGCCCTCTGGCCATATCCCAACCAGCAGATCCTGGCCGGGAGCCCCTGGAACTTGACCTTCTCTCTGGCCAGGCGGATCCATCGGGCAAGAGGCATGTCATCAGGAAACTGTTTGAGAATGGCTTCGTCGGTTTTATAGATGTCTTCAGGGTCTCCTGAGAGGGCAGCCCACCGGAATGGACCCTTGCCCTCACAAAAGAGAGGCCGGATATAGGCAGGAACGAATCCAGGATAATCAAAGGCATCCTGAACCCCTGCGTCAAAGGCCTGGGCACGGATGTTATTGCCATAATCAAATACGATCGATCCCTTTTTCTGGAAGTCGAGCATGGCCCGAACATGAGTGGCCATCGAATCCATGGATCGGCGAACATAGTCTTTAGGATCTTTCTGTCTCAGGTCAAGAGCCTCCTCAAGGCTCAGCCCAGCAGGGAAATACCCGTTCAATGAATCATGGGCAGAGGTTTGATCGGTGACCAGATCCGGAACGATCCCCCTTCGAACCAGTTCGGGATGGATCTCGGCAGCATTTCCGAGAAGACCGATCGACTTCGCCGCCCCCTTCTCTTTTGCACCCAGGGCCAGAATGAGAGCATCTTCGAGACGATCAACCATAACATCGAGGTATCCTGTTTCGAGCCTCCGCTTGATCCGTGACGAATCGATCTCCACGCCTAAAAAGACCCCTTCATTCATGGTGACAGACAGGGGTTGAGCTCCTCCCATCCCTCCCAGACCTGCTGAAAGGACAAGTCGCCCCTTCAGAGATCCCCCGAAATGGGTCTTGGCCGCAGCCGCAAATGTTTCGTAGGTTCCCTGAAGAATCCCCTGGGTTCCGATATAAATCCAGCTTCCTGCTGTCATCTGCCCATACATGGTGAGCCCCAGTTCTTCTAACTCCCTGAATTTCTCCCAGTTCGCCCAATGAGGGACCAGCATGGCGTTGGATATTAATACCCGAGGCGCGTCCTCATGGGTACTAAAGATCCCAACAGGCTTACCGGATTGGACGAGAAGGGTCTCATCCTCTTCGAGATTCTTCAGACACTTCACCAAAAGATGGTATGCCTCCCAGTTCCGGGCCGCTTTTCCTGCGCCTCCATAGACGATCAGTTCGGCCGGCTTCTCTGCAACCTCTGGATCAAGGTTATTCATCAGCATCCGCAGAGCGGCTTCTATCTGCCAGTTCCTGCAGGTCAGCTTTGTTCCTCTGGGCGCCTTGATTCCAACCTGAATGCCTTCGAGGGGATCTACTCTTCCCTTGAGTTTGACTTTCACTTTACTTTCTTCCATACCTGACTCAGCCTAGGCCTCGGCCTGAACTATTCATGACCACATGAATCTTGTGCAGTTTGTCACTCCACCCCTTTTTTCAACGGGCTATCCCGTACTCATCTCCCGCCCCTTCAGGGGGAGGGCCAGAGCCTGCCCTGAGCCTGTCGAAGGGGTGGGGGTGGGGTTTCTAACAGGATTCTGTAGCATATCATCGATTTTTTCAAGCAATTCTTACTGCTTTCTTCGAGGGATGGCACTTGTCTGGCGGAGATGGAAGAATGATTATTAATCAAATGTCTGGGGATGTGATTAGGTGACAAAAAGGCGGGAACAAGTTGTGATAATAACACTACATCTTAAACTTTCCATAGTCTTCCGGTCTTAAATTCTCAATGATCGATTTTAGTTCATCATTCTCCTCGATAAGGTTAGAGGCAAAAATCCCTAACTCCTTTGATGCCTCGATAACCGACTCGGCCACATAGATTGGAGATTTCAACCGGACTGCCAGAGCGATCGCATCACTGGGACGGCTGTCCACAATCATTTCCTTCCCTTCCACATTCAGATAAAGTTTGGCGTAAAAGGTATTCCCCTTGAGTTCATTGATAACTACTCGGGCAAGCATCACCTGAAAGGTATCTAAGATTTGCTTCATGAGGTCATGGGTCATGGGTCGGAGGGTGACAACATCCTGTAGCCCCCTTGAGATGGCCTCCGCTTCGAAAACGCCAATCCAGATGGGCAAAGCCTTTTGCCCATTGAGGTCAACCAAAACAACGACAGGATTTGAGGCCTTTGGATCCACCACAATTCCCATCACTTTAACTTCCATCCACTGTTCTTCCATGACCCTTCCTTTGATAATTGGAGATCCTTCCACTGCTCAAAACTATTTTAACCTGTGGGATAGGGATGTCAACCCTTTGACTACTCGGCATACAATGATGGGCAACCCAGAAGGAAGGGGAAGGAAGGAGTGATCCTTGATTAGCTGTCTATCGTTTTGGCTACTTCAGAGAGGAACTCCCGGCGGATCCTGCGGCGACGGTCCCTGGGAAAATAGAGAGTGACCGTCGTCCCTTTTTTCAATTGCGTTTTGATTTGGATATCCCCGCCATGGGTCTCTATGACTCTTTTCACGAAGGTCAATCCTAACCCGACTCGGTCAGGTCGAGTCGTAAAGAAAGGCTCGAAGGCGAGACGAAGATTCTTTTTCCTAATCCCCTGGCCGTTATCGGAGACAGATATCCCAATGAGCTCCTCCCCTTCAAAAAGAGAAACCTGTATCAGGGCTCCTTTTTTCCTCTTGGGGATCGCTGTAACTGCCTCCAGGCTATTCTCAAGGAGATTCCGCAGGGCCTTGATCACCCATCCCTTATCAACGAAGAAGACCCCATCTTCCTTAATTCCTCCTGTCTGTAATGTGACCGAGATCCCATTCACCGTGATCCCTTCTGAAAGGATCCGAAGGGCTTCTCCCGCTACCTCCTGAATCTTCTCCCTCTGAAAGGTTGGCCTCCGAATCTGGATGTAGCCTTCCAACTGCTGGATCATTCTTTCCAGACGGCCCGTCTCCTGAAGGATCTTATTAAGGTAGGGTTGTCTCTTCTGAAAGGATGGGACTTTATTTAATAGACGGTTGGCATAACCCCCAATGGAAACGATCGGGTTCCGAATCTGATGGGCAATCTCTTCCACCATGCGGCCAAGGCGAGTCCAGTGCTCCTCTTCTAACCTCTCTCGCTCCAACTTTTTTAGTCGCTGGATTTCCTGGCAGGAGAAGGTGATGAACGTTTCTCCATTCTCTTTAAAAGAAGTGGCATGGAGATGAACGAAGATTTTTTTCCCGTCCCTCTGCCTGAGCAGAAGTTCTCCCTTAAACCCATCCTGATAAAGGCTGAGGTAAATGATGTTAGGGAGAAGGTAAGTGAGATCCTCCTCCCAAAAGAGCATTCGGACCCTCTGCCCTTCGATCTCGCTTGGCTTATAGCCAAAGAGATCTTCTGCCGGTTGATTCACATAAAGAATTTTAGAGTGCGCATCGATCACAAGGAAGGCCACCTGAATCGTATCCAAAAGGTGGGGCCTGCTCTTAAGCATTTCTACCATGATTGACTCCCCCCCATTCATGAAAATTCCAGCATGGTGTTTCCCATTTTACGCCTCCGATCGGAAAAGTCAATTGAATAAAAGAGGTCGGTGTAACCCCCAGTCAGGGTCGGAGATCTATCTGAAAGACCACCCCGATCCCATCGCGCCCGAGGCCGAGAGATTACAGGCCTTGAATAATAAGGGTCTCTGATGGGCTTTACCTTGACAATCCAGGTGAATCTGGTTAGAAAAAACCATCTTCAATGGAGAAACGGGCATTGAGCATCATCGGTAAGCTCTTTCCAAAAGAGACGAATTTCTATAAGATGCTTTCCCATCAGGCGTCCAAAACTCTCGAAGGAATCGAAGCCCTCGAAGTTTTCGTAGAAAATCAAAATCAAGAGAATGCAAAACGGGTCAAGGAAATCGAGGAAGCGGCGGACGAACTTCGAAAGGCCCTGATCGAAGAACTCCACCAAACCTTTGTCACGCCCATGGACCGGGAGGACATTTATGCCCTCTCGAGGGCGGTCGATGAAATTGTCGACTATGCCAACTCGACGGTGGATGAAATGGAAGTCTATGAAGTGGCCTCGGAGGAACATCTCCGACAAATGGTCGACATCCTCCGGAAGGCGACTCGCGAGATTAGCGACGCAATCAATATCTTAGAGACCCATCCCCAGATTGCAATGGAACACGCGGTGAAGGCCAAATTTTATGAGAATGCCATGGAAAAGGCCTACCATACATCCCTCGCCGATCTTTTTAAAATGAAGGATACCGTCTACATGCTGAAGATGAGGGAGATTTATCGCCACCTTAGCAATGCCGCCGATCGAACTGACGAAGCAGCAAATATTATCTGCAATATTGTGATGAAGACCGCCTGACTCCAACTCAATGGGCTTCGATGAAAATGAAACCTTGAGCCTTCAACGGAAGCAGACATGAATATTCAAACCGAGGTATTGATCATCGGTGGCGGTGCGACCGGTGTTGGAATCTCCCGGGACTTATCATTGCGAGGAGTCCCTTCTCTTCTGATTGAAAAGGGAGATTTTCTCTCGGGTGCCTCCGGACGAAACCACGGATTGTTTCACAGCGGTGGACGGTATGCCGTATCCGATCCGGCAGCAGCCCGGGAATGTATCTCAGAAAACAGAATCCATAGAAAGATTGCGCCCCACTGCATTGAAGCGACCGATGGTCTTTTCATCTCACTCCCTGAGGACGGACTCGATTTCAGGGATCGTTTCCTCAAGGCCTGTGAAAACGCAGAAATTCCAACCACCCTCTTGTCACGGGATGAAACCCTTGCCTTGGAGCCTGAGCTCAATCCGGATCTCCTCGGCGCCGTTAAAGTCCCGGATGGAGCCATCGATCCTTTCACCCTTGTCTTGGAAAACGCCAGAGATGCGGAAAAACACGGAGCCCAATTCCTTCTCCACACAGAAATCACCTCGATGATTCTGGAAAAAGGCAAAATAAAGGGTGTCAGGGCGAAAGACCGGATCCAGGGTGAAGAATATGTGATCGAAGCCTCGTATCTTGTAAATGCCACCGGAGCCTGGGCGAATCAATTACTCAGGCTCGCAGGCCTTCGAATTGGCATGGCCCTTTCCAAAGGATCCTTACTGCTTACCAACCAGAGGCTGAGTCACCGGGTCATCAATCGTTGCCGCCCTCCATCAGATGGAGACATCATCGTGCCAAACGAGACGGTATCCATCGTCGGAACAACATCAATTCGCTCAGAGGAAGTTGAGAATTTTGAAGTCACTCCCCAAGAGGTCGATCTCCTGATTCGGGAGACATCAAGCCTGATCCCTAAGATTAGAGAGACCCGGTTTATCCGGGCCTATGCTGGAATCCGGCCTCTCTTTCAATCAGAAGAAAAAGGAGATGATAGGGCGATCAGCCGGGGATTCATCTTGATTGATCATGGGGAAAGGGATGAAGTGGAAAATCTGTTCACCATTACAGGAGGGAAATTTGTCACCTATCGGCTGATGGCAGAGAAGGTTTCAGACCTCGTCTGTCGAAAAATGGAAATCACGGCTTCCTGCTCGACCCATCTGAAGCCACTCCCCGGGGCAGGAAAGCATCTGAGCCTGGCAGAACGACTCAAAAAGATGGGGCATCTCATCTCTCCTGAAGGGGGAGAGATCATTTGTGACTGTGAGCTGATTCAAAGAAACGAGGTGGAAAAGTTCCTGACAAAAGGGAAGGTGAAGAACCTTCAGGATATCCTTCATCGAACCCGTCTTGCAAAAGGGACCTGTCAGGGAGGATTTTGCATCTATCGGCTCTTGGGGCTGTTGCATGATTTAAAGATGGCAGATGGTGATTCCAATAAAGTGCTGAAGGAATTCCTTGAGGAGAGATGGCGAGGAATCCGTCCCATCCTATGGGGAACAGCCCTCAAAGAAGAGGAATTGATCGAATCAATTTATAAGGGAATCTTCAATCTGAAATAACAGGATTCAAGGGGGCAAGGGGTCAAGGATCCAAGTGAAATGCTTTAAAATCAAAAAGAACTGTAGACACTCGAACCCTTGAATCCTCGAATCCTTGAACCCTCTGAATAACTTATGCACTTCGATGTGATCATAATCGGGATGGGACTTTCAGGCCTGATGGCTGCGAAGACCGCTGTAGAGAGGGGGAAAAAGGTCCTTATCATCGGGAAAGGCATGGGAACGCTTATTATGCTCTCCCACACGATCGACCTCCTGGGAACGCTTCCGCAGACGGTGAGAGTGAAAGAAGGACTTCCCCAGTGGATCATCGATCATCCCGAACACCCTTACGGGAAGGCGGGGTTCGAGAAGATTGAAGAAGCCCTCTCGTCCTTTAACGCCTTCTTCCCGCCCCCTTACTCCTTCCAGGCAAGAGAGGAACGGAATAGTCTCATTCCAACTGGCGCAGGAACGCTCCGACCGACCTACCTGATCCCATCAACCATGATGAAAGGAGTTGCAATTCAAGGGAAGAAAACCCTGATCGTAGGCTTCAAAAGATTCAAGGACTTTTTTGCCCAACGAATGGCAGATTCCTTCAAATGTCGTGGAATCACACTCTATCTTCCCGAGAACCCCCAGGGCGAGTTGACGGCAACGGCCCTGGCCAGATGGATGGAACAGGCTTTTTTCAGGGAGGCCATCGCCACCGAAATCAGGAGACAACTCAAGGATGAGAGCATGGTGGGGTTTCCGGCTGTCCTGGGATTGAATGACCCCATGGGAGCGAGGAAAGATCTGGAAAAAAGGATCGGTGTCTCCATCTTTGAAATCCCCGTTCTTCCGCCCTCGATCCCAGGGTTAAGAGTCTTTAACCGATTTAAGGCAAGGCTTCTCCAAAAAGGGGCCACATTTCTTTTGGGCCACTCTGTCTCCAAAGCCATCATCAGGGGAAAGCGATGTGATGGCCTTGAAGTTTTTCATTCTCCTGTCACCCATTCCTACTCTGCGGATCGGTATCTCCTTGCAACCGGCCGCTTTATCGGGGGAGGGTTGCAGGCAGACCGGGAACGCATCATTGAACCTCTCTTTGACCTTCCGCTGGATCAGCCGCCCGGCCGCCAGGACTGGTTTCAAGGGACTTTTTTCGGTGAGCAGAGCCATCCTGTTCACAGGTCGGGGATCCTTGTTGATTCCTCTTTTCGTCCTGTCGACACAAGCGGAAATCCTCTCCTTGAAAATGTCTGGGTTGCGGGAACGATTTTGGCTCACCATCACTGCATCGATGAGAAATCACGGGAGGGGATCGAGATCACGACGGGTTTTGTAGCTGCCCAGAAGGCATTTGAGCGATGAAAAAGGACGCCTGGCCTCAGAATCACTCGGATGTTTGCATTCGCTGCGCCACTTGCATGACGGTCTGTCCTGTCGCAAGGGTGACCCCTCTCTTTCCTGGACCGAAGCAGGCCGGCCCTGGGGCCCAGCGGTTTCGGAAACCGGATGAACCTTCGACCGACGAGTGGATCGATCTCTGTATCGGGTGTCAGCTATGTGATATGGTCTGCGCTGCGGGGGTCAATATCTCCGAACTGAATCTCATGGCTAAGGCCAAGTATCTGGAGGAAAAAGGAAGACCTTTCCGCGACTGGTTTTTAACCCATACCCACCTTTTCGGTTCGTTGGCATCTCATTTCTCCGCAATCTTCAACTCCATTTTAAAGAACAAGGCTGTCAGATGGTTGATGGATGCTGTTTTGAAAATCGATCGAAGGAGAGAACTCCCCGGTTACGAATCACCCACTTTCAGGCAGTGGTTTAGAGAACACCGGTCTCAGGGCCAAAATAAGATTGCCTACTTTTACGGCTGCTTCACCAACACCAATGAGGTCGACGTGGGAAAGGCCACGGTTGAGGTTCTGGAAGCCCATGGTTTCGAGGTCACCCTTCCTTCTCAAGAGTGCTGCGGCATTCCACTGCTTGGCATCGGTAACTTCAAAGAGGCGAGGCAGATGGGGCTGAGGAATGTTCCATCTCTGCTGGAGGCTGTCCGCTCGAACCTTAATATCGTGTACTCCTCGACCAGTTGTGGCCATATGCTGAAATATGAATACAGCCATTTATTGAAGATTCCCGGGGCTGAGGAGATGGCTCCCCATCTCTTCGATCTCTTTGAGTTCCTTCGAAATCTAAAGGAGTCAGGCCCCTTGCAGATCCGAGTCAAGAAGCTTCCTGCAAGGGTTGCCTATTTCGCACCCTGCCATCTCCGGGCTCTTGGCATTGGGTTTCCGGCTCTCGAGATTCTCAGGCTCATTCCGGGATTGACAGTTGACAATGTGGAGGCAGACTGCTGCGGTCTGGGCGGCACATTCGGATTCAAGAAAGAGAAATATGATATCTCTCAGGAGATTGGGAAAGATCTGGCAGAAGCCATTGGCCGTATGAAACCCGAAATCGTTTTATCCGACTGCGAAGGCTGTCGGATGCAGATCCGGCACCTCACAGGGCTAAAGGTACTTCATCCGGTTCAACTGTTAAGGGATGCACTCACTGGAAAAATGTTGGAATGATGGAATACTGGAATATTGGAGATATAATCAAGAGAGCAAATCCAGAAAAATAAGTTTTCATCCTCATTTCATTATTCCAATACACCTTTCCATTTTTTGTCTCTCGATCAGTGGGTAGTTTTGGGTCTCCCAACCCGAACAGATAGAATTTCCCAATATTCCATTATTCCAGTATTCCGTTATTCCAGTAATCCATTATTCCATTATTGCTTTCCCATGATCAGATTTTCGACGTCCGCGATGCTTTGAAAAACAAAGTCAGGTTGGATGGAGGACTCCTTGAGGGTTTTCACATCGGTGACGCCGGTCAGGACAAGGCCTGTGGCAATTCCTGCGTTCTGACCCATCTGAATATCTGTCTCCAGGCGATCTCCGATGAGAATGCAATCTTTCGGCTGGAGTTCCATGACCTCCAAAGCCGTTTGAATGATGAATGGAGAAGGTTTTCCGACGATGACCTCCACCTTTTTCTGGGTCACCGCCTCAATGGCTGCAATCATTCCAGCACAGTCCGGGATCTCTCCTCCCTCAACAGGACAGGTCCGGTCAGGGTTGGTCGCCACAAAGTGGGCCCCCAGTTTGATGGCCTGGAAGGAAATGTTAAGTTTCCGGTAATCGAAGGTCCGATCAAAGGCAACAACCACATATTCAATCTCTTTCGGTTCCTCTGTAATTTGAAAGCCGGCCCTTTTCAGCTCTTTAATAAATGGAGTCTCCCCAACAACAAAGAGTTTTGCAATGGGGGCATTCTTCTTCAGATAATTGATCATGACCAAAGTGGAGTTGATTACCTCATCCGGTCGGGTTGGAACGCCGAGGCCTGTCAACTTGGAGGCATAATCCTCCCGGGTTTGAAGAGGTTTATTCGAAAGAAAAACAAGCTTTCTCCCACACTCCCTTAGAAGCCGGATGACCCGGTCTGCCCCAGGGATGAGCCTGTCGCTTAAATAGACGGTCCCATCTAAATCAAAAATAAAGCCCGAGAACATCACCCGTGCTCCTTACCCTCCGCATTAGGTCTCCTGGCAATTTGAATTTCTAAAGATCAAACTCTGCTTGGTTACCGGGCGGGCCCCCGGGTTAGGTCTTTTTAAATTGAGGTTTCAACAGAAGAAACTGGTAACGGTCAGCAGACCGTACTTTTACCTCCTGGATCTGGGTCCCTTTCAGAAGGGTAAGCGAAACTTCAACGCCTGCATTGCCGAGGGCCCAGATCTTTCGATAAAAATCTGCAAGCCCACCGACAGCCTTCCCATCCACACTTAGAACGAGATCCCCAGGTCGCAGGCCTGCCTGTTCCGCAGGTCCTCCAGGAGTAACCTGCGTGATGAAAACACGGCCATGGGTCTCCTCTGCGTTGATGCCCAACCAGGGCCTTGGGGGCCCACTGGAACGTCCTTTTGTCATCAGGCCGTTCAGTATTGGTTTCAGAAGGTCGACGGGAACAAACATGTTACAGGAAATGGTCCCCACTCCGGGAATGACAACCTGCGTGAAGAGCGATCCAATTCCCACGAGTTGACCATTGGGGTCAATCAGTGCTGCTCCTCCAAAGTTGAGATAGGCTGGTGCAGTAAAGATCGGATCCTCAAGAACGTACTCCCAGTAACCCGCAAACTCTTTCCGGCTGACAACACGAGCAGCGATGATGGAGTCAGCTCCTCCGTGGCCAGCAACAATAAGTGGGTCCCCCTCTTTCACCTTGGATGACTCACCCAACTTCATGGGCGTCACACCAAGAGGTTCATCTGCCCGCACAAGACCAAACCCCGTATTTTGATCATAGCCGACAAATGTCGCTCGGACAGGTTTGTCATCTGGTCCAACCACCTCAATGGTCTCTGCTTCAACGATGAGGTAACCGATCGTAAGGATATGCCCCTTCGGATTGATGAGTACGCCATGCCCCTCCCTATCGGTTCCGAGGGTACGTGCCGTATGGGCCTCCGCGGGAATCGTTGCCCGGACCTTCACGACGGCTTTAAGCATCTCTTCCGGGGATTGACTGGCAAGAACAGGATTACAAGCCAAAAAGAGAACGATTAAAAGGGTCGCAAAGCATTTTGCTTTCATGGGGATCCTCCATGTCTTACCCTTAGACCTCAGACTGCACAAGATTTAAGTCATCATGTACAGTGATTACATATAAAAATTGACCATTTTCTTTTCGCCCTGCCTTTCTTATAGGATAAATTACTTTTGAAATCAATCCATTTGAATGTCCTTATACCAGGAGATCATCACGAAAAGTGTTGAGGTGATCCGAAGGCGAGAAGCGACTGCTGACTCATATCAGCGTCATTGAAGAACAACCAGGTCAATACAGCGGTCCCATCTTTTTTTTGGAGGTGGTCTCACCCAAATAGCCTGGATTAAAGGGGTCAGTAACCCTTACAGGAAATTTGTGCCTTCCCAATCAATTCCTGAAAATCTTACACCTACGAACAAACGGACTCAAAGCGGTTAACATTTATTGATTACAGATGGAAAGTTAGTGATGGATAGGGTCGCCGATGGGTCTTCAATGCTGCTGCTGATGCGCATGGTTCCCTGACATTTTGGGCAGACAAGGGGGTCAACTTCGTAAATCTTTTGTATCAAAACGCGCCTAGCTTTTGCGGAAGGCCTTTGAATCCCCCTGTGGTTCTATGATACACGGAACGGCATCGTCCGTGCCCGCCTCTTGTCTTTTTCCCCCGTGAGACATTGCTGTAATAGCCATAGTAGCGCACCATCTGCTCACCTCTATTCGGGATGTGGGAACATATGGCCGTCACCCATTCCAGAGCGGCGAAGACCTTTGAAGGAGTGTGTGACTCGGGCGGACATTCTGATGCGCCCAGTTGAAAAGGGAAAACCAAGGTAATGCAATGAGATCATTACAAAGTGACAAAATAACTTTCCCACGCTTCTGCAATCCCCTCGATAGTTAGTTCCGGAGAATGCCTATAATATCTGGATTGATCAATAATATGCTCTAAAAGATCCCGAGGATGATTGGCGCTTGGTTGAATGCGCAATTTCCTGTAATAATTGTCTTGCAGGAATTCAAAAACCTCTTGATTGTATATCACACCCTTAGCATCGCATAACTTTTTGAAAATTTCTTTGAATTCTTCTTCCGAGGGATAATCAATCTTGATCTTGTACCGTATTCTTCTTAGAAAAGACTCATCTACAAGATCTCTGGGCTCAAGGTTTGTCGCAAAGATAACAAGTTGATCAAAAGGAATTTCAAATTTCATCCCCGTATGAAGGGTCATGAAATCGACTCTTCTCTCAAGCGGGACGATCCATCTGTTTAGAAGCATTTTAGGCTCAATCTGCTGTCTTCCGAAATCGTCGATGATAAAAAGGCCATTATTGGCCCTCATCTGGAGAGGCGCTATATAGAATTTGGAAATAGGGTTAAATTCCAAATCAAGTGTTTTCAGGGTCAATTCACCTCCCGCGAAAATAACCGGTCGCTTCACGAGCACCCATCTATTGTCCTGCATCTCATAGTCCACGCCAGGCTGCACGGGAATATGATTGACCGGATCGTATACGCTGATTATCTCGCCTTCGACATAAACCGTGTAGGGGACGTAGATTGTCTCGGGTAAGATGTTGCCGATGGTTTCTGCGATAGAGGTCTTTCCATTCCCCGGAGGGCCATAAAGAAAGATTGCCCGACCCGAGGTTAATGCGGGGCCGAGACGTCGCAGAATACTCGGATTAATCACTAGATGTGAAAATGCATTGGCCAGGTTCTGTTGATTCACGACAATATTTTTTATGCTCTGAGATAAAGTCCTTTTCCTATAATCATTGAGAGAGACAGGAGCAGGTCCGACATACCGGCACATATTGAGAAGCTCCGCGGCCCTATTCTCACCTATTCCAGTGATTGCATATCGATAAGCAAAGCGAGACAATCCGGTTGCGCCTCTGACCTCTACCATTTTTTCCCGCTGCAGCATTTCCAGAATAGGATCAATAATGGCGGTGGGAAGTTTTATTCTCTTGGAAACATCTGCCAGCTTATATTCTCCCAGATGGTGAATATGCTTCATGATCAGGTCGGCAAGGAAGGATTGGTCAAGACCGGTATCCCGAATGGTTTTAGGGATAGGAGGGATGGTATGCAAACAGTTATGAAGTTGCTCTTCAGTCAGATAACCTAAATCGATGAGATTGTCTCCGACTCTACCCCCTTTACTCCTCTGTCGCCGCAGGGCTTCTTCAAGCTGTGGCTCCGTTATGATATTTTCTTCTACAAGCTTCCTACCGATCCACTGGCCAGGGGCAGAATGCGTTTCCAGCAGAGAGCCATTATCCTCGGTAATCATAAAACGTCTTACCTCTTTTCTTCTTTTAGGTCTGACATTCTAATTTCAAATTCTAAAACAATTCCATTTTTGTAATTTGAATATAAATTATTTTTTAAGCTGCTTCCATGTTTTCATTAAATCTTAAACCACTACAGGCTCTCTTCTGCTCAAAAAAGGTTGAATATCGCGCTATTTGATCCAGAAAAGATTGTTCTAAACAATTTTATATAGAATCGAGTAAATCTAAATAAATCAGGATAGGGGAAGGTCTCGCGACCTTCCCCCTCCTACAGACTCTGTAAGTCCCCCGGCAAAGCCGGGGGTTTACCCAAGGGCTAATTATTGATTAGGACTGAGGCATATCCATATTGCTCACTTGCGGTTGTAATATACACCTTTTTCAAAAATTAGAGAAACGAAAGTTTCAGGAAGGAGTCCTCGTGGACAGAAAGAGATTTTTGTTAAACGGAAAGGGGCTTCCGACCAGATCTAAATAGGTTCTTCGTTTCCCTTCCTGTTTTTTCCCTATTTGCCTCTTGGAGTCACCGATTCTC
>DATIGG010000244.1:0-7883 GCA_035454825.1 Thermodesulfobacteriota bacterium
TGAAGATTTTGACGCTAACCATAATTTCAAACCCTGAGCGTTAGCATTTACTCCCCTCGTTCAATTTAAGTTTTCATCGGTCTATGCCATTAGACAATCATGAGGCGTCTCTCATCTGTCACGAAGGATACTTGCTGTTGCAGACGCTGCCTCAATTACCTCTGGCTAACGAATCAACCCCATGTTCATGTTGGGCCTGATTTCAGAAATGAGGATTTCGACCTGAAAGTGAGTACTTCGAGAAGGCATGAGCGGAAAACAGTTTGGACAAGCCAGGAAGAATGAAATGAATTATCAAAAAAATGAGTCAATTCTCGTACACGGACCCACCTACGAATTGAAAACAATTTGGCTTCCTGCCATTAAGTTTTGCTTTTTGAAAACACCTGATTAGTGTAAAAATCTGCTCCCATTTGAAGTCATCCTTACCAATAAAACCACTGGCTCCAGATCTGATCGCAGCTTCCCTGTATTCGGGTAAGTTAAAACTTGTAAGAATATTAACGGTTGTGTCTGGATGGTCGGCCTTAATCCTCTCGGTTACTTCAAGGCCGCTTTGCCCAGGTAACCCGATGTCCATAAAGACAAGGTCAACAGGATGAGAACCGAGTCTTTTAAGCGCCTCTTCTCCACTGCCCGCTTCGATAACTTCCATTGAAGGAAATTCAGACAATAATTCACTCCCCAACACTTTTCGGAAAGTAATGTTGTCTTCAACAATCAGCGTTCTCAACATCTGAGATTCTCCGTAATTGATACATATATATTTTAACACAGAAATAATGCCCGCTGTTCAAATCTTTTTGACTGCAGTTTGTGATGACTTAAGGCCTGATCAATACATGCGTCCACGTATCCTCTACACGCGCCACTCCATGTCGTGTGAAGCGACCGTCCAGCATGTTCTTACGGTGCCCTGCGCTGCCCACCCAAGTGTCAAAAGCTTCCCGAGCAGTCTTCGGGCCAAGTGCAATGTTCTCTGCCGCTGCGGAAAAATCCAGCCTTGATTCCCGTAACCGCTCAAAATGACCTTTTCCATCAGGGTTGGTGTGACTGAAGAAATGACGGGAGGCCATGTCTGCACTGTGACCCCAGGCGATTGCCGCAACCTTGCTATCCCACTTTAGCTCCGCGCACCCAACGCTGCGCCGCTTCGCATTGACTAACCGTACAAACTCCTGAATCACTGGGTCTGGGGGATTAAAGATAGCCTGGTCTTCAGCGGAGTAGCCCACGGGAGGTAGCGCATAAAAGAGAAGGACAATCACGGCTAACCATTTCATGTACTATCCCACCCTGATTCGTGCTTTACTTTTTTCCTCGTTCCTATATGAAATTGAGGTTCACAAGTTTGTCACATTTTCGTCTCTGAACTTCCCCCCCCTAATTCCGTTATTGACAAAGCAATTTCCACAAACTTTCGCTTGTGGAATCAGGAGGGACGGGAACCCATTGTGCCCCCTCACGAGATACCCGTAATAGTATCCCGCCGTTCTTGGAATAGCAAGTAACAGATGAAACACGGAACTGCTTATCTGCACAGGTTATTTCGTACTGGTCTAATTCATAACTTATGTTCTGGTAGTCCTTCCCAAACTGTTCAACCATTTCAATGACACCCTTGTCTGTAAAATTTAACTTTACTTGCACGGAAATGGTTTTGGCCTGAGAGGGAATTACGCTTCTCACATCAAAATAATAAAGTGCTTCAGGCGTCTGCGAATAAAGCTTCCAATCTGCTCCCCAGCCTTCAGCATAGCAAAAGAGAATCATATATCCAATGACCGCAAGGATGACTCCGTATGTTTTCTTCATGTTATTGTCCTAATCTGCTTGTTAGCGCCTTTAACCAAATCCTCTTAGAAAGGAGGGTACTAAATCGGAATAAAAAAGTCAAGGCCTGCAGTGATTCGACTGGAAGACCATAGACCTCAGACATGAGTTAGAAAATAGCTTTCGTCCAACGGTAATGGTAACGATGCCCGCCCTGTACCTAACATGGTGCAGGGCCCGTATCGTCATTCGGTTATCCCGCTATAGGCGGGATTGGTCCTAAGAACTTAACGTAACCCCTTGACACTAAACGAAACGGGCTTCGTAACCGCAACTCTAACCCCCCTTCATCCCCCCTTAAATTAAGGGGGGAATAGTGGGGGGTTATCAATTTTCATGGTTCGAGGGCGCCCTCCGGGCATGGAACATTAGACTGAAAAGGGAAAACCATGGCCGGAGATTACATCGAGGCAGAGGCCCGGCAGTTAAGCCTGGCGTCTGATGTCTGAAGTCCAGCGTCTATTTGACGATCGATTTTTTGATTAAATCAGCCCTTGGGGAGACGGGCTTGCTGATGGAAAGATGGCCCGTGATGGTATCAATCTCTCTCCCCTCCACGAGAAATTGGACCCTTTTGATCTTCGGAAAATTGAGAACGAGGGAGTTGACCACGGAATAGACCGTTACCATCTCTGCTGAACTTCCTCCCGGGTGATCCTTGGAGAGGGCCTTGCTAAAATTGACCTTTGCCATTCCCTTCTCGTCGAGATGCAGGGATAATAACTTCGTTCGAGAAGGCAGGGTGGGAAGGAGCCGTCCTTTTGGCCCCTTGATGAGTTCCTGGATCAGTTCCCCGGCCTCATCTTCGACAGCTTCCTTTTTTTTAATCTCTCTCTTTTCGCCGATCAGGTATTCGGCCTCGCGATCGGAAAAATAGAGCGTCACCTCTTTCTTCTGTCCAAAGAGCCCTCTTCTTTCCAGCCAGGGTCTGATGGAATCGGATAATTCCTGACGGAAAACGGAAAGCAGTCCTATCCCGATCCCGAATAGGACCAGCAACAAGAAAACCTTTTTCATTTCCGATTTCCTTTTTTTTTGATGCTTGCGGGTCATTTCGGCTCCATCGGTTGGCCTATCTTTTCCTCAGCTATCTTACCGACAATTGGCAAGGCGTAACGCTTCCCCTGCAGGGCCTTGATCATCAGTAGAAGCCATAGGATAGGGATCAAAATCCAGAGCGGAAAAAGGAGAAGGTGAATGATGGGGATCCAGCCAAGGATCATGGAAATGACAAAGAAGCCAAGAAAGGTGATCGTTGACTGCATCGCATGAAATTTGACGAACTGACTTCGTTTCTCCAGTATCAAAAAAATGATGCCGGTGATGAACCCGAAAAGATAACAGAGGAAGCCTGCCACGTTCTCCTCCAAGCCTGTGCTTGACCCTTCATTCTTCTCCATAGACCCTCCTTTCTTTGCCTCCCACCCACCGCTCTTCCCCTCGAAGGGGGAGAGCAAGGGTGAGGGGGAAATGATCTTGATCACCCCCCGCCCCCTGAACCGTGTAAGGTTCAGGACTTTGTCCTGCACCCCGCGTGGTGCAGGGTGATTCCTCCCCTCTCAAGGGGGAGGAGAGTTTTTTGGGAGTCTTCGAACCCTCTGAGAGATAAAGGCGAAACCAGACTCTCCTGATGAATATTCAGCTTCCTCTTCAAAAAATGACCTGTGTAAGAGCAAGGGTTTTGAGCCAACGCTTCGGGGGTTCCGCACCCGACCACTTCCCCGCCGCTCTCTCCCCCTTCCGGGCCTAAATCAATGATGTAGTCTGCGGATTTAATTACCTCCAGATTGTGTTCGATCACGATCACAGTATTTCCCCCGTCTGTGAGCCGATTGAGGACATGGAGCAGTCTCTCGATATCTGCAAAATGGAGCCCTGTCGTTGGCTCGTCCAGAATATAGACCGTTCGTCCTGTCTCCCTTTTGCTCAGTTCCCTGGCGAGTTTGATCCGTTGAGCCTCTCCTCCTGAGAGCGTTGTTGCGGGCTGGCCCAAATGGAGATAGCCCAGACCCACCTCACAAAGGGTCTTCAGTTTCTGATGGATCACCGGGATGGCCTGAAAGAACGGATAGGCCTCCTCAGCCGTCATCTCCAGGACATCAGCAATGGTCTTCTCCTTATATTGAACCTCAAGCGTCTCCCGGTTATACCGTTTCCCATGGCACTCCTCGCAGGTCACGTAAACGTCGGGTAAAAAGTGCATCTCGACCTTC
This sequence comes from Thermodesulfobacteriota bacterium, assembly GCA_035454825.1. Classification (GTDB taxonomy): domain Bacteria; phylum Desulfobacterota; class BSN033; order BSN033; family UBA1163; genus DATIGG01. The sequence continues at coordinate 4,047 of DATIGG010000244.1, forward strand.
AGAACGCCATCTCCGCGGCACGATTCACAGCGGCCTCCAGCCACATTAAAACTGAAACGGCCTGGCGGATATCCCCGCATTCTCGACTCAGGCAGCTTGGAGAAGAGATCGCGGATCGGCTGGAATAAGCCTGTATAAGTGGCTGGATTGGAACGAGGGGTCCTGCCTATTGGCATCTGATCGACATGAACCGCCTTATCCACATGCTCGAGGCCTTCGATTCGATCGATAGGAACTGCCCGCAGAGGGCCGTGATAAAGCTGCTGGCTGAGAACCCGGTAAAGAGTATCGATGACCAGGGTCGACTTCCCTGATCCTGAAACGCCGGTCACACAGGTGAACGCTCCCAGGGGGATTCTGACATCGATATTCTTCAGATTATTCAGCCTTGCCCCCCGGATCAGGAGAGACTTCTCTCCAATCGGCCTTCTCGCTTGGGGCAGAGGGATATACAATTTCCCGGAGAGGTATTGGCCGGTCAAGGAATCTCCTGCCTCCATCAATCTTTCCGGGGGGCCTGTGAAGACGACCTCTCCTCCCTTTGCCCCTGGGCCTGGCCCCATATCGATGACCGTGTCGGCTGACCGGATCGTCTCCTCATCATGCTCCACCACGATCACGGTGTTTCCGAGGTCTCTCAACTTCTTGAGAGTCTCCAGAAGACGGAGATGGTCCCTCGGGTGAAGACCGATGCTCGGTTCGTCGAGAATGTAGAGGACCCCCACGAGGCTGGATCCGATCTGGGTAGCCAGGCGAATACGCTGAGACTCTCCGCCGGAAAGGGTCGCTGCTGCTCGATCCAAGGTGAGGTAGTCGAGCCCCACTTCCATCATGAATCTTAAGCGGTCTCTGATCTCCTTCAAAATCCCCTGGGCGATCTTTTGAGATCGGGAGGGTAACTCGAGATGGGCTAAAAAGTCCGATGCCTCCCTGATCGAAAGGTGGGTAACCTCGGCAATCGATCTCCCGCCTATTTTGATCGAAAGGACCTCTTTCTTGAGCCGGGTTCCCTGACAGTCCGGACAGAGAGCTTCATTCCTATACGTTTCAGAATCTTCTCCGTTCTCCTCATCTTCCTCGAATTTCCGCTCAAGCTCTGGAATGACCCCCTCAAAGGCCTGCCGAAAAAGGTGGGTTCCTGACCTTCCTTTCACACGGAATGGGACTTTTTCTCCATCGGATCCGTAGAGAAGCAGTTGCTGAATCGATTTGGGGAGTCTGGCAAAGGGAAGATCGAGGTCGAAATGATAAAATTGGGACAATCCCTGTAAAAGGGGATTCAAAAAGGAATTTTCTCTTTTTCTCCAGGGAAGAATCGCTCCTTCACGGATCGAAAGGGACGGGTCGATGAGGAGGTGGGGATCGAAATAACGCTTCGTCCCCAGCCCGCTGCAGGCAGGACAGGCTCCCTGAGGGCTATTGAAGGAGAACATCCGGGGAGTGATCTCCGGAAAGCTGAATCCGCAATCGATGCAGGAGAACCTCTGGCTAAAGAGGATCGGCGCTGTCCCCTCCCTCTCCACCTTCAAGATTCCTCCAGAGAGACGGGAAGCAATCTCCAGAGAATCGAGGATCCTTTTCTCGACTCCCTCCCGCACGATCAGGCGATCCACCCAGACTTCGATCTCGTGGCGTCTGTTTTTATCAAGCTTGATTTCCTCCCCGAGGTCTCTCATCTGGCCATCGACTCTCACCTTTACGAACCCCTCCGCTCGGAGACTTTCTAATTCTTTTCGGTATTCTCCCTTCTTTCCTCTCACAATGGGAGAGAGAACCGTGACAGGACTTCCCTTCGGGAGTCGAAGAAGTGTTTCCATCACCTGCTGGAGGGTTTGAGAGGAAATGGGAGAACCACAGTGAGGACAGAAGGCCTCGCCCACCCGGGCAAAAAGGAGCCGGAGGTAGTCGTAGACCTCTGTTACCGTCCCCACGGTCGAACGCGGGTTCCGGACGATGCTTCGCTGATCAATGGCGATGGCCGGAGAGAGGCCCTCCATCGATTCCACATTGGGCCTCTCCATCTGCTCCAGAAACTGGCGGGCATACGCTGAAAGGGATTCCACATACCGGCGTTGCCCTTCGGCATAGAGGGTGTCAAAGGCAAGGGTCGATTTTCCAGACCCGCTTAGACCCGTGATCACCACGAACTGGTTCCGCGGAATCTCGACATCGATATTTTTTAAATTGTGAACCCGGGCTCCCCGGATGAGAATCTTTTCCATAGGCCTTCTTTGTAAAGAAGTAACAGAAAACCGGAGAACTGTAAAGCCGAGAGGCTCACTCTCAGTAAACAATAACAGGCTATAAACAAATTGGGAACCTGCGGCTTGGCCCGCAAGGATGGGCCGGAATGATGCCTGTCCAGATTTCTCCACATGCTCTAAACGATTGCACAAATCTCAAAAAAAATCTTGACAAATGACCAAAACAAATTATACTTGAAAGAGTTTAGTTTATTAAACTTTAATCTTCTTATACTTGCTTACAGATTACTAAACAATTTTTTTCGTATACTATTCCCACGGACATGATCAGGATCGGAGAACGAATTCGGAATCTTAGGGAACTCAGTAACCTGACCCAGGAGGAGCTTGCCGACCGGGCCAACCTGACCAAGGGATTCATCTCTCAAATCGAGAGGGACCTGACCTCCATTTCCCTGGACAGCCTGATCCAGATCCTGGAGGCCATGGACGAAAATATCTCGGATTTCTTCCGGGAAACCTCGGAGGAGAAGATTGTCTACCGTGAGAAAGACCGGGTCGTGATCGAAAAGGAAAAGATCGAGAAGTTTGAGCTTCTGATCCCAGGTTCGACCAATCGCCGCCTCGAGCCGATCCTGCTGACCCTTCGCAAGGGACAGACGACCCCCAAGGAGAGACCTCACGAAGGAGAAGAGTTCGGGTTGGTCCTTCAGGGGAGGATTAACCTCCGGTTTGGAAAGGAAGTTCAGAAATTGAAGAGAGGGGAATGTTTCTATTTTTCATCCGAAAAAGAACACTGGCTTCAAAACCCAGGCTCCCGGGAAGCGATTGTCCTCTGGATCAGTTCTCCGCCCACTTTTTAGATTCCTTCTCTTCATCCCTATGGGGCCGTTGTCTGTTGGATGATCATTTAGATTCAGAGGATCATGGGTGGTGGATCCGTCATCGGAGCAGGGGGTTGATTGATCATGGCTAAGGTACTGGTCATCGGAGCAGGGGGTGTAGGCACCGTTGTAGTTCACAAGCTTGCAACGGTCCCCGAGGTGTTTACCGATATCCTGTTGGCAAGCCGCACAAAATCAAAGTGCGATGTCATTGCCAAGGCCGTTGGCGCCCATAACATTAAGACGGCTCAGGTGGATGCTGACAATGTTCGACAATTGGTTGAATTATTCAGAAGCTTTAAACCGGAAATGGTCATCCACGTAGCGTTACCCTATCAAGATTTAACCATCATGGAGGCTTGCCTTGAAACTGGCGTGAATTATTTAGATACCGCGAATTATGAACCCCCTGATGTCGCCAAATTCGAATATCAATGGCAATGGGCATACCATGACAGATTCAAACAGGCAGGACTCACAGCCATTTTAGGTTGTGGTTTTGATCCGGGAGTGACAGGCGTTTTTACTGCCTATGCTTCCAAACACCATTTTGACGAAATTCATTATCTTGATATTGTTGACTGCAATGCAGGCGACCACGGAAAACCCTTTGCAACCAATTTTAATCCGGAAATCAATATCCGTGAAGTCACCCAAAGGGGTAAATACTGGGAAAACGGAAGATGGATTGAGACCGAACCCCACGAAATTCACAAGCCGTTAGCCTATCCCAATATCGGGCCCCGCGA
>DATIGG010000245.1:0-3379 GCA_035454825.1 Thermodesulfobacteriota bacterium
ACCCGACGGCCAATGGATCGCCTACGTCTCCGACGAAACTGGGGAACAGGAGATCTACCTCGCGGACCAGATGAGCCAAGGCGAGCCGAAACAGATCACTCGGAGTGGTAAATTCAAACTGGGCCTTTCCTGGTCGCCGGACAGTAAAAAGCTCCTTTTTCATACGAATGATCATTACCTCTACCTGGTCGATATCGAATCCAAAGAATTAGTGACCCTAAACCATAACCCGGTCACTCCGATCGATGATTACAGTTGGTCTCCTGACAGCCGATGGGTGGCTTATGCCTATCCAGAGAAGAACTTCAACGGGGATATCCATCTTTTCGATCTCGTGGAGAAAAAATCGATCGCCATCCTTACAGGTCCCACGGACGACTATCACCCTGTCTTCACACCGGATGGTAAAACTCTGGTCTTTCTCTCCGAAGCCATACCTGAACAGGTGGAGATTCATAGTGTCAGCCTTCTATCTGAAGAAAGACCGCCCTATCAGAAGCCTGAAGATGAGGAGGTTCAGAAGAGAGAACAGAAGAAGAAAGAGGGAAAAGAGGATGGAAAAGAGACGGCCAAGGATAACGAGGAAAAAGAAGAGGTCAAGCAGTCCTCTGCAGGCCTCAAGGTTGAGGTTGAAGGGATTCGAAGCCGTGTCCGGCGCGCTCCTTTGAGACCGGATCGTTACCGGGACCTTCAGGTGACCGATAGCCATTACTATTTTTTGATGCCTATGCCGAAGGGGGGACCTGATGAAAATCCAGGAAGAGCAGAGATGGCGCTTTATGCTTTCGATCTGAAGGAGCTCGTTTCTCGAAAGATTGCCGACCGCGTCAAGAGCTACCAGATTGCTGCAAAGGAAAAGAAGATTGTTCTGTGGGATGGGGAAGGGTTTAAGATTCTTGAGGCAACCGGGAAAGAAGGGAAACCGGAGGCAATCTCTTTGGCCAACCTGACATTAAAGGTGGATCGAAGGAGTGAGTGGCAGCAGATCTTTGATGAAGGTTGGCGAATGGTTCGTGATTATTTCTATGATCCAAACCTCCATGGAGTGGATTGGTCGGGGATAAAGGAATCTTACCAGTCCCTTATACCTTATGTCCGGACACGCCAGGAACTGAATCGGTTGATGACCGAGATGGTCGGTGAACTCAATGCCTCCCACAATGGCGTCTCCGGAGGAGACATTCCCCATGAGATGGAGCGATACCCCGTAGGGCTTCTCGGGGCAGAACTCGAGCCCGACTCCGGGACCGGGTTGTACCGATTTAAAAAGATCTATAAAGGAAGCCACTCAGAGCCCGGTTTCTACGCCCCTCTCGACGCCGATTATGTGAAGGTCCGGGAAGGAGATTACCTGCTAGCCATCAATGGGGAGAAGGTATCGGCCCATGAAAACTATCTCAAATATCTTGTGAACCAGCACCAGAATCACGTTGAGATCACAACCAATCGGCAACCCGCCTGGGAGGGAGCAATCGTTACAAGGGTCAAACCGATTACCAATGACTACAGCCTTCGCTACCGGGCCTGGGTGGAGGGAAACCGGGACGGAGTTGAAAGGGGAAGCGGTGGAAAGATCGGTTACTTCCACCTCGCGAATATGGGTGAGAACGATTTCAAAGAGTTTCAAAAGTGGTTTGAAGCCTACCGGTATAAAGAGGCGATGATCATCGATGTTCGTTATAACGGGGGCGGTTATATTGATACCAAGGTGATCGATCTGTTAGAGCGGCGGCCTTATCAGGTTACCCGGAACAGGAATTCGGTCTCTCTGGAACGGCCTCTGGAGGGTTTTTATGGAAAGGTGGTTGTCCTCTGCAATGAATACAGTTTCAGCGATGCAGAGGTTTTCTCGAGCGGATTTAGAGTCCGTAAACTGGGTACGGTCATTGGAAAGCAGACCCTCGGCTATGTCATCGCGGTCCGGTCTCATCAACTGATCGATGGTGGAATGATCCGGCAGGCCTTCACAGGAATGTGGGAGATCGACGGGACTCACCTCGAAAGCCTGGGGGCTATCCCGGACATCCTCGTGGAGAATACACCTGAGGATGAGATCGCGGGAAAGGACCGGCAACTGGAAAAGGCCATCGAATATCTGATGACGGAAATTGCGAAGAACCCGCGAAACTACGACTATCCAACACCCATTCAACCCCGGTAAAGACAACCGGCCCGCCCAACAACACAATCGGGCCGGCGCGGTGAAAGCCTGCGGCTTGATCTCTGCTACGGCGGTCCTCGCGGCTCATTGTGCGCGTTGGTCGCAGGAAGGGAAAGATGATTTATACATTAGGAGTTAATTGTGTATGGGGTGCTTACCTTGAACAACCGTTTGAGCGCACGATAGAAGTACCGGATGATATGACACTCGGTGAACTTCACGACGTGATTCAGGACCTTACCGGTTTCGACAATGATCATCTGTTTACGTTCTTCATAGCGCGCGGTCCCACAGGTAAGCGGTCTGAAGTGGTGGAGATAGATGAATGGGAGGAACGGCAGAGTCGCCTCTACGAAATTCCACTTAAGCGAATCTTCCCTCTTCCCCGGAACATGAAGCTTTTTTACCTATTCGATTTTGGGGACGACTGGACCTTTCAAATCAGCAAACGGGGTATCCCTAAAGAAGAAGAGCTTGGAGCCAAGTACCCGAGGATCATCAAGGCGACTGGTCCCAAACCTATTCAATACCCATGATTTTCTTCGAGTCTGCCGAGGCACTCCGGCGGATGGCTCACTGCGACCGCTGACCTACATAATTGGATGAAAATGAGGTCTACGAAGGGGTATTCAGCGATGCCTGTAATATCTATCTTTTTCGGAATAATAATTTATTGGGTCGAAGTAATGGTATCATTTTTGTTAGCCGGAATAATTCTTTTCCAAGCTGTTAAGTGATTTTAAGGATATTAGATCATAGAGACACGACATAACAAGCGGGTCGAGGCGAGCGTGAATAGCCTCGTGGTTTTTCGTCCCAGGTGAGTGCCCGCCGCCTCACCCTTTTCGTTCTGCTCTGACAAAGATTTGATTGTTATAGGGAAATGTGCTTGAATATATGTAAATGGAGGATACCAATATGCCCGGTGTTGCCAAAAAGGTGTTCGATGAGGCATTATCGCTTCCGGCCGAGGCACGAGTGAGCCTTGTGGAGAAGTTGCTCACCAGTTTGAACCTTCCTACGCAGCCGGATATCGACCGGCTGTGGGCCCAAGAAGCTGAGCGACGCATTGCCCAAATTGACAAACGCGAATTGAAACTTGTTCCCGGAAAGAAGGTTTTTTCCAATATACGCAAGAAGTATCGGCGATGAGATTCTACTTCCATCCGGATGCCGAAGCTGAATTTGACAGGGCTGTGGAGTATTATGAGCAATTCC
>DATIGG010000246.1:0-7023 GCA_035454825.1 Thermodesulfobacteriota bacterium
TCCTCGCCATCAGCATCCCTGCGAGTTATCTGCTTTCCATGGCCATCCCTTTTGATCCGGTAAGACTCCTTTGGGCAAAGACTCAACTCCTTTATATCGGTCTTTACTACCTCGTGCTTTCAATCCCCTTCTTCTTCACAGGGTTGATCATTGCAAAAGCCTTCTCCTCTTTCAGTGAGAAATCGGGGCTCTTTTATGCAGGCGATCTACTCGGAGCAGGGACAGGCTCACTGGTCATCCTCCTTCTGATGGCGATCACAGGGCCTGACCAGGCAGTTTTTTTGATTTCTATGGTTGCATTTTTATCCCCTCTGATTCTGGGTGGAAAGAAGTTAAAGGCTCTTTCCCTTTTCCTCATTCTGCCTGTCCTCACCCTGATTATCCTTCATCCCCCATGGATGGACCCCCGGATCTCTCCCTTCAAGGAACTTCGGGTTGCCTTGAGGCACCCGGGCGCAAAACTTCTGAAGTCCTATAATAGCCCTTTTTCCAGGATCGATCTCTTTAAGAGCCCTGCTGTCCGTTATGCCCCGGGCCTCAGCCTCAAGTATCTCGACCCGCTTCCTGAGCAGATCGGGTTTTCGATCGATGGAGGAGAGATCAATGCAATCACCAGCCCTGCCGATCAAGCCTCTCTCGCCTTTCTCAAATACCTTCCTTCCTCGCTTCCCTATGAGATGAGAAGCCTCGATGATGTTCTGATCCTCGACCCGAAGGGTGGCCTTCAGGTCCTTGTGGCAAAATCCTCTGGCTCAAAGAATGTCTGCAAGGTTGAAGGCAATCCCCTCATTCTAAGAATCATCCGAAACGACTTGAGGGAGTTTTCAGGCGATCTCTATTCGCAAAATACGGCGCCGGGTCTTGGAAGATCTTTTCTCAGGTCAGGGGACAGGAGATTCGATCTGATCGATCTCTCGCTTATGGCGGCTGTTCCATCCGGTTCTTTCGGAATCTCAGAAGACTACAGGTTTACAGTTGAGGCCTTTCGTGAATATATGGGCCATCTGAAGCCTGAAGGCTACCTGAGCATCAGCCTTTTTCTCATCCCCCCTCCGAGAACAGAACTGAGGCTCCTTAATACCCTGGCGACCGCCATGGAGGAGCTTGGAATGGAAGATGCAGGGAAGCGGATCATCTCCATCCGGAGCTGGGGAACGATCACCCTCCTCGCAAAATCGTCCCCCTTTACCCGGCAGGAGATAGGGGCTGTCAGGCAGTTCTTAAAAGACCGAAGGTTTGACTGGGTATACTATCCGGGCATTCAGGAAGAAGAAACGAACCGGTATATAAAGATGGCCGCTGATGAATATGCCTCTGCATTTAAAGAGATCTTGAACCATGAGACACGCCAAGATTTCATCGACCAATATCTTTTCGATATCAGGCCGGTAAGGGATGAAAACCCTTTCTTTCATTACTATCTTAAATTGGCAAATATCAAGCAGATTTACAGGACGATGGGAGAAAAGTGGCAATACTTCATCGAGGAAGGGTATCTGCTTCCTGTAATCTTTGTCCAGGTCCTCCTTTTAACCCTCATTCTCAGCTTTCTTCCCGCCTTCGTCACAAAGAAAAAGGCTGAGGCTGAGAAAAATAACCCTCTTGATCTTAACCTCACCCTTAAGCTGTCCTACTTTGCTTTCCTTGGAATTGGATTTATGTTCGTCGAGGTTTCCCTGGTGCAGAAGATGATCCTTCCCCTTGAAAATCCGCCTTATGCCGTTGCGGCTGTCCTCGCCTCCCTGCTCATCAGCTCAGGATTGGGAAGCCTCTGGAGTTACGGAGCTGCGGGATTAAGGACTCCTTCCATCACCCTGGCCATTTCCATTCTCGTCACGGTCTATAGCCTGTTCCTTCCCTATCTTTCCGGGTTTATTTCTGTCCATCCAATGGTCTTTAAGATCCCGATGGCCTTTCTTGCCCTTCTTCCCCTTGGTCTTCTCATGGGTATCCCCTTTCCTACGGGCCTTAAACTCCTTGGGGAAAGCCATAGAGTCCTGATCCCCTGGGCCTGGGCAATCAATGGCTGTCTCTCTGTTCTTGCTCCCCTTCTGGTGATCATAGCGGCAATGGTAGTGGGATTTAGGACAACTCTTTGGATAGGAGGAGCTGCCTACCTTCTGGCGTTCATCACTTCTTTTTCTCTGTCTCCCCGATCATCGGGACAAAAACAACACCCCCCAACTGTTCAACATTGAGTTCACCTTTCTCTTTTGTCGCGAGGGTCAGGCTTTGATGATAGAGCGTGCTGCCCAGGGGGAGAATCAGTCTTCCTCCTTCCTTGAGCTGCTTGATCAAGGGTGGAGGGATATGGTTTGCAGAGGCGGTGATGATGATGGCATCAAAGGCCGCATATTCTTCCCATCCGAAATATCCGTCGCCTAATTTCACCTTCACATTCTTGTAGCCCAGATCCCTCAGCCTCTCGGCTGAGGCCTCTGCAAGGGATTTCCTGATCTCAATGGTGAAGACTTCCTTCACAATCTCTGCCAGGACGGCTGCCTGGTAACCTGAACCGGTCCCGATCTCAAGGGCCCTGTCAGAGGGTTTCAGTTTCAGTGCCTCTGTCATCAGGGCGACAACATAAGGCTGGGAGATGGTCTGCCCCTCTCCGATGGGAAGGGGATGATCTGCATAAGCCGATTTCCACTGGGATTTATCCACGAAAAGGTGCCTCGGGATCCTTCCCATCGCCCCGAGGACTTTCTTATCCTTTATCCCTCTGGCCTGGAGGTCCTTTTCAACCATTGCTTGTCGCTTCTCTGCAAAGGGGTCCTGGGCAATAAGATAAAAAGGTTGAAAAAAGATGACAAGAAAAAGGAGAAAACAAGCCTTTCTCATAGAAACCTCTCTCATTAAGTTCTCGTATTAGGTCTGTTTCTATTCTATCTTGTCATTCCTGCCCCGTATCAAGTGCGGGGTGAACTCCAGCAGGAATCCAGGGGTTTCAAAATTGAAGTTCAAAGACTGGACTCCCCCGTATCAAGTACGGGGCAGGCTCAGTCAAGCCCGGAATGACAATTAAAGAGGAACCACACTCTTTTCTATTCGCAAATATTTATGGCGCTCTATATAATTTGGAAAAAAATGGACCTCTCTATTACCATTTAAACAGGTTTTTCCGGTTTTGAAAAGCACAAAATTGTTTGCCTTCACAGCGAAAACGCCGAGGAAGCCCTGCTTCCTCCACCCTCTCCTCCCTGGAGAGAGGGAAACGGTGAGGAGACGGCCAAAAGCTGTGGGAAGCAGAGGTGGGATATTTTATGATTTTTATGGAAGATAAAGAATGGAAAACGATCATATCACCTTATTTTTGTCCGGCGACGTTATGACAGGGAGGGGCATTGATCAGGTATTGCTTTACCCGAGTGATCCTGCGATCCATGAGTCCTACCTGAAAAATGCCCGGGGATATGTGGAAATTGCCGAGAGGGCGAACGGACCGATCCCTCAACCCGTCAGCTTCCCTTACATATGGGGAGATGCCCTCGATGAACTGGAAAGAGTGGCTCCGGATTTGAGGATGATCAATCTGGAGACAAGCATTACAAAGAGTGATGACTACTGGAGAGGGAAGGAAATACATTACCGGATGAATCCGGAGAATATCCCTTGTCTGACATCTGCCCGGATCGATTACTGTTCTCTCGCGAATAACCATGTTCTTGATTGGGGATATTCCGGTCTCAAAGAGACATTGGAAACACTGAAGAAAGTGAACATAAAAACGGCTGGAGCCGGCCAGAACCTGGAAGAAGCAGAGACTCCAGCCGTGTTGGAGATTAAGGGTAAGGGAAGAGTAATCGTTTTTTCCTTCGGATCGCTGACAAGCGGAGTGCCATTGGAATGGGCCGCATCGGGAAGAAAACCGGGGGTGAGCATTTTGAAAAACTTCTCAGACCAGACCCTTCACCAAATCAGAGAAAAAGTCGAAAAAGTGAAACGATCCGGGGATATCGTTATTGCCTCGATTCACATGGGAGGAAATTGGGGTTATGAGATTCCCCGTGACCAAGCAGCATTTGCTCATAAACTGATTGACCAAGCAGGGGTTGATCTCATTCACGGGCACTCTTCGCACCATGTGAAGGGGATCGAAGTCTACAAAGGCAGGCTTATTCTCTATGGGTGTGGCGATTTTCTCAATGACTACGAAGGAATTGAGGGCTACGAATATTATAGAGATGATCTGACTTTGATGTACTTTCCGGATCTGGACCCATCCACCGGAAAGCTCGTGGCATTAAGAATGACACCCATGCAGATTAAACATTTCAGACTGAACCGGGCCTCCAGAGTTGATGCCCAATGGCTAAGCGATATCTTGAATCGGGAAGGCAAAACATTTGGAACCCGTGTCGAATTGAACAAGGACAACACCTTAACCCTCAAATGGAACTAAGGTCTCTTATGAGGAAAGCTACTGACAACCGTTAAACTCTCTTTTACCTAACTGGACAGACGCTTGATCCCTTGCTGTTCAATATACGGCGCTGTTCTGAGACACCTCGTCTTGACGTAATCAAAAAATTACGTTATTTTAACGGTATGATTAAGCTTGACCCATCTCTTGAACCTGATTGGGATGAGGACAATGTTAACCACATTACCAACCACGGTATCCGACCAGAACAGGTTGAGGAGTTATATTATGGGGAAGGGCCGTTTCCTACCCTTGCTCTCAAAACCAAGAAGAGAAGAAGCCGGGCGACGGAATATCGTTATCGGTTATGGGGTTCTGATGCATCAGGAATATATATTGAAGCGATTATTGCCTCATATCCTCAATACAGGCTTTGGAGATGTGTTACAGCATTTCCTATGTCGTCGTCTACTCAAAAAGCCTATTTAAGGAGAATTAAAAAATGAAAAAACTTTCCGAAAGAACCAAGATGGCGCTAAAAAGGGAAGCCAGCGCATGGGATTCTTCCATTGCTCAGGAGAGACCCGAAGAGGCATCCCGACTCCTTGATCAAGCGGAATTCTTCGTTGCCCACCGGCCCCCGCGACAGCCCGTATCGGTTCGATTAGATCCTTTTGACCTTGCACTATTAAAGCGCATTGCTCGAAACAAAGGGCTGCCTTTTACACAGCTAATGTCCATGTGGCTTCACGAAAAGGTTGCGGAGGAGAAAACACGAGTTGGAGCCTAAGCATATGCTCAACAATCTCGCAACTCATGATGTAACCCATCTCAAATTTTATCCTTAACTGGTAGAAGGCCCTATCGATAATTGATGAACCCTACCCATAATCATCGATCAGACTGAATTTTTCTTCCTCCGAATATTCTTGGTTTTCGGCATTTCGACATATTGATTCCTTATTGTGAATTGCAGATGGGGCAACATGAGAACTGTCTATATACGGTTTGTAGATCTGACGGGTCGCCGCTTTCTGGGAGCTGCATTCCCCGGCGAACCGGTCGTGCCGCTTGATAGCTGGTCCGTAAATATCCTTTCCATGTAGTCATACTCCTCGCCGCGCTCCAGGAAGAGGATATGCGCATCGGCAAACTTCTTCCTATCCCATGTCCCGTCGTCATATTTCTTACGGAGATTCTCATATGGCGTAGCAGAGATGACGTACGAACCCAGTATGATGTTCTTACGCCTGCTTCTCGCACTTATACCCTTCGCCAGGTCCGGAAGGGCCTCATGAAGGCGGGCCTTCTCGTCGTGCCTGTAGGCTTCCGCGTGTAGCATTCCGTGGGGCTCCACAAAGACGATGTGCTGTTTCTTGCTGTTCATGATCCACAGGGGGTTCCAGGAGCGTGATCAATTCCGGCATTCGTTCGTGCACGATTCTGTAAATCTCCGTGCAATCTGCCTTGTCGTACTCATGACTGATCACATTGCGCAAGCCAACGATTTCCCTCCAGGGAATTTCAGGATGCTCGCTTTGGAAGCGCGAGATGACTCTGCGTGCCGCCCCCCCCGAGAATCTCCAGCTCTCGCTCCACCACCAACCGCAGGATCGCCCTGTCCCTACCAGTCGCCAGGAATTCTTCCAGCGTGAGGTTCTTTGAGAAATCCACGACGGCTCGCGCCGCTTCGAACATATCCCACAGGTGGGCCGGATCGCGCTCCTCAGACCGCATAGATCACCTCATAGTTACTCAAGATGTGGTGCCGACGGAAGGGGTTCCTTATTGCCTTCTTTTCCACCAGATCCACCTCCCGTCCGAAGATCTCTCTCAGTTCCTCCTCGGCCTTCATGTGATCGAAGAGATCCCACTTCGCATCGTCTTGAAATACCACCAACACATCAACGTCGCTGTCCGGCCGGAAGTTATCCCCGAGCGCCGAACCAAAAATGGCCAGTTGCTTGACCTGCCATCTCCGACAGAATTCTGTGATTTTGTCTTTAGAAATTTCTATTCTCACGCTCATGTTCATACCTCTACTGGCGCAAACATTCGGGCCTTGAACACCGGCTCCAGCGCCCAGGTGTTTGGGATGAATGAACCTTTGCCACTTGGTCATTTTCAAGAGTCATTATTCCTTGACACTCCCTATTCCTGGTCGTACTATATGAATGTGATTTCAAGCACATTAGGGGGCATCCATGGTAACTGTCACCCGTATCAAGCATATCAAAAAAAGCGTCGAAACTCACCTGAAATCCGGGGACCTCGAATTGGTCGTCCTTCCGAGAACGGAATACGAATCCCTTCTCCAAAAACTTGATGACCTGAAGGATATTCAAGACTCCATCGAGGCCTTAAGAGAATATCAATCCGGGAAATATATCTCCTTTGGTCGGTATGAGGCCCGTCGAAAGGCCAAGCGTGTATAACATTGAAATTCCCAAACGTGTCATCAAACAACTGGATAAAATCCCCGGACAAAACTACCCTTCTGTTTCAAAAACGATCCAAAACCTAACCCGGCATAGCCGGAACCAAACAGAAAACCTCAAATTCAAAAAGTTGAGATTTTCCAAAAGCCTCTGGAATGGCCATGAATAGGGGCTCAAATGATGGTGCTAAAAATATTGTGACATCTACGCGCACAATTTTAT
>DATIGG010000247.1:0-6189 GCA_035454825.1 Thermodesulfobacteriota bacterium
ACAGTGTCACGACAATTTGCTCTTCCGGAAATACTTCGGCAAATTGGATCATTCGACGCAGATTTTTCTCATCAAAGCCTATCCCGAATTCCTTGACCAATTGTGTCGACAGTGTCGATAAAATCTCTTCACCATATTCCGCACGCTTCTCTTTCAGGATGTCCTGGCGGATCCGTTTCCCGACGCGCCAGTAGAGCACAGCCAAAGCAGAATTCACCTGCCGCGCCACATCCTGCCTGGCCTCGATGATTAATGCTCGTAAATCCTGGAACAAAGTGTCCAATGGTTTAGGGAATTTCGTTGTCTCTCTGGTTTTATCCATCATCCACTTACCTTCCACTCCTTCTTGTTGGTGGAAGCCTATCAGACCACAGGTCAGGGGCCTTGCTCTTCAGCTCGGCTTCAATCAACTCCGAGAGCCATGCTTGTTCGGTCGTTCCCTCCCGGACACAGAATATCTTTAAAGCTTTCTTGAATTCAGACGGAACCCGAACATGAATCTGTGATGTCTTGTTGGACGACCCGGCCATTCCATATCCCTCCATCAAGGAACGTTGCAGATTGGTAACTTTTTACCAAACAACCAGAGCAATGTCAAGCATCTTTTTGGGGCGGTTGGGGCAGTTTCGACGATTTTCTTGGGTAAAAATATCGAGGTGCAGACCGGGTTCGCCGGTTATTCGCTGAGGGGAGGAGCGTGATTCCATTGTTCCCGTTGAAGATGTCAAGTTATTGAAATCGCGGTCCCCTCTTCAGATTCCTGATCTTCCTCCAGAAGACGGAGAATCTCCGGGGGAATGGCCGGGGATTGGAACACCTGGGGGGCCGCCGCTCCGGGTACCTGGACCTGAAGGGAAAAGGAATGGAGGGCGAGATGGATAAAACCCGTCTCCTCGCGTAGGAATTTGAGGGAGCGGGATGTGCCGTAGCGCGCATCGCCCACCACAGCATGACCTGCAAGCCGGGCATGACGCCGGATCTGATGCTTGCGGCCAGTCAAAAGTTGGCACTCAATGAGGGTGTAATGGGCGCTTCTCCGAAGGATCCGGAAGCGGGTCTCGGATGGGACCGCCCTGGAGCGGCCCTCGGGATGTGAGCGGCCTCCCGCTTCCTTAGACAGGGGCCAAGCCCAGAGCCCCCAGCCGTTCTCTCCAGTAGGCTCTGGGAGATCTCCATGGAGGAGGGCGATATAGCGCTTCCGGACCTTGTGGTGTTCGAATTGCATGGCAAAGTAGCTGAAGGTCCTGGGCCGGCAGGCCAGAAGGATAACCCCGCTCGTCTCCCGGTCAAGGCGGTGGACGGGAAGAATCCCGAACCCGGGATCCCAGTCGATCTTGTTCCTGAGCTCCGGGTCGGTATTGATCCGAGACTGAAGCAAGGAACAGAGGTCCTGCCCCTGCTCCTCGTGGACGCTCAGCCCGGAGGACTTCTCCACAATGAGCCAGCCCTGGCCCGCTGAGAGGATTGAAATGGAAAAAGGGTCCGCTGTCATCACATAAGAAAGAGGGCCACTCAAAGCTCCTTGCCTAAATCGGTGATCGCCCGGGTCTTAAGGCAGATTGAGGTTCTGGGGAAGAATCCATTTCCACGTCAGTCCGTGAAGTTGGCCGGCGCAGAACAGAAAAAGAGATCGAGCTTAAGACAGAAAGACTCAGGTTGCGTGAAGAATCGCTGTGCAAACGAATGGAACCGTCCCTTTTGTCACAAACCTATGGTGCAGTGTTCCGACTGTGAAAATCGGGATCTTGAAGCCTCGAACTTTTTTGTTATCCTAAGAATTCCCAGGCAATCAGGAATACACAAAAGAGGCCAACGGCCAGCATGGCAAATCCCATCACCATGGAGAAGAGATCCACCATCACGCCGGGATACTTTGCTCGATAGGTCTCCAGCCTTTTCTCTACGACTAACCGCCGATACTGTTCGGGTCGTTCCTCCACCAGCTCATATTTGGGAAACCTGCCAGTGAAGATCACTGTATCGATCGGGAATTTTGAGGGTCGGAAATGGGTGTTGAAGAAATGGACCGTAAAGATGAATCCAGAAGCCAAGAGGGCTTCATCGGAATGGACGATCGTTGCGATATTGAGGACCCACCCGGGAAGGAAGATGGTGAAGAATTCCGGGAACCAGAGCATCAATCCTGAAAGGCCGATGGCGAACATCCCCCAGAAGACGGCGAGAAAATCAAATTTTTCCCAATAGGTCCACCGGTCAAATTTAGGTTTGGGCCCTTTATTGAAGAACCATTGAATCATTCCAACGATATCTTGAATATCCTTCCAGCGGGGACAGAGAGAATCAGGGCCAAAGAGCCTCTGGAGGGGATTGGGATTTCCCGGGATTTTTTTGAAGAAGAGAAAATAGGTAATATAAATGAAGGCCGCTCCAAAATAACCGAAGGTGATGGCTGCACAGACCCGGTGAATCAACCCTGCTGTTCTCGCTCCTCCAAGAAAATGCATGAGACCACTCGCCCAGGGAGCCTGAGAGAATTTCAAGGGGAGGCCTGTTAAGACGAGGCCGATAAAGGTTACCATCATGGTGAAGTGAAGGATGATATCAAAGGAGCTGAAGCGGCGGTAGATATGGCCTGCCTCTTCAAGCTTCACGTGCTGGGGAAAGAAGATACCCTTTGCTCGCAATTCTCTTCGCTCCCAGAAGTCCTTTCGAAACCAGAGAAGGGTATGGAACCAAAAGACCCCAAAGACCCAGACAAGAAGGCTGGTCATAATGAAGAAGGTCCAATAAAAGACCGGATCTCTTTGCGGGTCATTATGCGTGGCATGGGCAACCCACTGGACAAAATTGGCATTGGCTCCAGAATGGCATTTTCCGCAGGTTTCGATCAGCCGTCCATTTGAAATGAGGGATTTTGGATTATCCGGGGGCAAAATACTGTGAAATCCGTGACAATCCGCACAGCCTGCGACGATGCTGGGGTAGCCCAACTGCTCAACCTTTCCGTGATAACTCTGATAATAAGTTTGGGTCGCGATCAGGAAGACCTTGTTTCGTTCCATCATCTCCTTGTCGGCATGGCATTTTTGACAAACCTCTGTATGAAACTCCTTCCGGAATTCGACCATTTTTCGGTCATCCCCTTTTAGAAGGGGAACCTTGTGGAGGCCATGGCAGTCGCTGCAGGTTGCAGAATCCGGATTTCCATCGAGAACGGCCTTGCCGTGGACACTCTCTGAGTAACCGTCATCGGAATGGCAGGTGGTGCATTTCTGGATCACACGGGCCTTATCCCCCTTCCATGGGGATATCTCGTGAATTTCCTTGTGGCAGTCTTTGCACTGCACTTCATTGATGAAATGGGCACTGGCATAATGCTCCGCTGCTTCTTTTTTGTGGCAACGATGGCAGGTGACAGGCTCTGCATGGATTCTGGCGCCTTTTCTCTTAACATGGTCTTTAACGTCTGTGATATCCCAGTGGCAACTATTACAGGAGTTAGCCCCATGAACCGATTGGGCAAACTTCCTCTCGCTGATCTTCTGTCCATGACAGCCCAGACAATCTGAGTTATCGATACATTCAAAGCAGTATTCACGGCCTTTGATGACAAACTTCTCTCCTTTCTTCGAGGGCTCGGGAGGGTTCACGTTTTCAACGGGCTTAGGGTTCTCTTTTCTTTCAGGAGTGGGATTGGCTGCCCATAACCATCCGATATTTAAGGAGAGAGGAAGAGAGAGAGTAAGGCAAACCAGGAAGAAATTCTTAATCTTCGATCTCATAAATCCCCCACGATGCAAAAAAATTCCTCCTCTTCCTGGTCAAAGGAAAAGAGAGAGACAAGAGATTAACGAAAAACGAGAGACCTTATGTTTTCGATATTTGTTTAAAGGAAGGCTGTGATTTTTTAACATACCGAGAAATAGATGTCAATCAGATTACTGATTCTTACTGGAGTTCAACCTGTTCTCATTCCGACCCAAGTTAGCCAGATTTTCTCCTGATATTTCTGAAGGGTTTGGATGCCCTTTTGATTTAATCGCCTCTCGACCTCCTCCGCATCCTTTAGGAAGAGCCCGGAAAGAATGACCCACCGTTTCTCGAAAAAGGATTTCTGGCGGGTCAGGGGCTCAATGACCTGAAAATGAAGATTCGCGCAGATCAGGTCCGCCTCTTCCTTGATAAAGTCTTCGGCTCTTCCCTTCTTCACTTCAATTCTTTGAGTTTCGCAGTTTAACTTTACATTCCTTAAAGCCGTCTCAACAGCCAATTCATTATAGTCGATGGCGAGGACTCTTTTGGCTCCTAATTTGGCAGCAGCCAGGGCGAGAATTCCCGTTCCTGTTCCAAGATCCATAACGATCTGTGGCTTTTCTTTCTGATAAATTTCCCAGAGGGCTTGGAGACATGACCGGGTCGTTGGATGATAGCCTGTGCCAAATACAACGCAGGGATCCAAATGGATCAGGATTTCTCCCTCTTCGACATGACAGTCTTCCCACGGCGGAGAAACAACAAGGTTCTCTATTTTAAAGGGCTTCAATTCTTCTCCAGCCTGCCAGGCCTTGTAATCCATGACATTTTTCGAGAGAAGACGGAATCCCTTCTTTTGGACGAAAGCCTGGACCTCCTCGTCATGAGGGGTAGAGAAGAAGAGGCAGGAGACCTCTCCTTCATTCCAGCAGCCGATGAACTCTTTCCTAAAGAAGTCTTTTGAATCCGAAATCTCTCCGGAGATTTCGTAGACGTAAAGATCCTGATAGGGGATGATGTTCTGCATAGTTTAGGGGAAGGAGATGGTCATCTTAATTTTTTGTATTTTGCATTGTGGTAATTTGGTATTATCTTTATAATACGTGGTCATTACTGTTGACAACCGGATGGCAAGTATTATGTATCTTTAGGAGGGGATCATATGCCTACTTACGTTTACGAAGCGATCGATCCGGATAGGAGTTGTGACCATTGCCGATCTGGTTTTGAGGTCATCCAGAGAATGAAAGATCCTGCATGGGTTCGTTGTCCCGGCTGCCAAAATGAAGTGCGACGGGTCCTTTTTGCCCCTATGCTTGTCGTCAGGGGAAGTCCTGTTTCGGAAACGGACAAGAAGATCAAGGAATATGAGAAAGATGGAAAATGGAGTCACGCCGCAGAGCTCGCGGACAAAGAGGCGGAAAAGACGAAACGAGAAGATCTGAAGACCCGTGCCTTGGAGGATTACAAGAAGGCAGGATACAATTTCGATAAATATGACACCTGAATGTTCTAAGTTACATGTCCATTCATACAATCTAATTTTATCAATTCATCTACTTACAAGCTTTTAAAGCCTACATTATCTAAATTGGGTATCATTTATAATATAACTTACATAATATTATTGACTTACAATTTATTTTATGATATACATAATTAAAATCTATAACGCCTGAGGTTTACGGATATGGAAAAAGCAGTCGTTACTGTAAAAGGACAAATTGTAATTCCCTCAAGACTTCGGCGAAAATTCGGTATAAAAAAGGGCACCCAGGTTTCACTTTACGAAAAGAATGGGGAAATTGTGATCAAACCCATCACCGATGAGTACATCCGAAGTATGGCAGGGATGGCCGGTACAGGAGGCAAACTGCTTAAAGCATTGAAGGAGGAGAAGGCAAAGGAGCGCGCTCTATGAAGGCGGCGAATCGGGTCTTGGACGCCTACAGCCTTATCGCGTACCTGGAGAATGAAGCCGGGGCTGAGAAAATGATTGAAGTAATCCAGGTTGCAAGGGATTCTGCCCGTCCTCTTTTACTCTGTGTTGTGAATTGGGGAGAGGTCTATTATATCACGCTCAGAGAGGCGGGGCGAGAGCGAGCTGAAGCAGTTGCGCACCTTATCTCAACTCTTCCCATCGAAGTGATTTCTGCGGATCTGGAACTTACGAAGCAAGCAGCCGAATTCAAGGCCACAAGGAAGATGTCTTACGGTGACTGTATTGCTGTGGCCTTGGCTAAGCTCCACAAGGCGGAATTGGTCACTGGGGACGATGAGTTTAGGCAAGTACAAGGTGAAGTGAAGATTTTGTGGATTTGTTAGATAGAGTGAATTGATAATGAAGGGTTATGACGTAAAAGAAGCGTTAGATCAATGATTACCCTTAACCATGTTCAGAAGCAGTTTGGCAGCAAAGTTCTCTTCAAGGATTGTTCTCTTCAAATCGGCGTGAGGGACCGGATCGGGCTCATT
>DATIGG010000248.1:0-5830 GCA_035454825.1 Thermodesulfobacteriota bacterium
AAAGGTCCCAACCGCTCTTTTCTCGTCTGTTGTATCAACCCGTGCATTGGTGATATTGGCCTCATTGGAGGACATGGAAGAGCTAATCTCGGCGAGCAACCCTTTCTTGTCTTCGGAATAGACACGAATCCGGACAGGATAGCTAAATTCCTTCGTAGAATCCCATTCGACCTCAACCTTTCGGTTAGGATCATCATCCAATGCATTCGGGCAATCGGCTGTGTGAATCGTGACGCCCCGGCCTCGGGTAATGTAACCGATGACCCTATCCCCTGGCAGAGGATTGCAGCATCCGGCATAACGGACCATCACATTATCGATCCCCTTGATCAGAAGGGTGTCTTTTGCGCCACGGGTAAACTTCTGAAGGATGCGCTTTAGGCTACCCGTTTCCGCCTCTTTCTGTTGTTCCAGCTTCTCCTGGGGGATGATTTTTCCGATGATCTGATTCGCCGTTATTTTCCCATAACCCACTGCTGCGACCAGGTCGTCCACTCCTTGGAAACTAAATTCAGAAGCCACTTTGGCCAGGTCCCCTGACTTGACTAATTTGGCCTGCTGCAGGTCATATTTCCGGAATTCCTTTTCAAGGATTTCTTTCCCGAGGGCGATCGATTTTTCCCGCTCTTCCGTTTTAAACCACTGGCGGATTTTCGTCTTTGCCCGGGAGGTCTTGGCAAATTTGAGCCAGTCTTTGCTCGGTTTCTGATTAGGGGAGGTGAGGATTTCTATTGTATCTCCGCTCTTCAATTCATATTTCAGAGGAACAATCTTTCCATTGATCCTGGCCCCCATGCAGCGGTTGCCGACATCCGAGTGAATGCTATAGGCGAAATCGACCGGAGTCGCACCCATTGGAAACTGTTTCACAGATCCCTTTGGAGTGAAGACGTAAACTTCATTCGGAAAGAGGTCCACCTTGACACTTTCAATAAATTCCGCATCATCCTTCAAATCGTGCTGCCATTCGAGGAGCTGTCTCAACCACGTAAACCGTTTGTCATCGGCCTCTTCAACCTTTCCCTCCTTATACTTCCAGTGGGCGGCGATTCCCTCCTCAGCAATTTTGTGCATCTCATGGGTCCGGATCTGAATCTCGATCCTCTGGCCAAGCGGCCCAATGACAGAGGTATGGAGCGATTGGTACATATTCTCCTTGGGCAGGCCGATATAATCCTTGAATTTTCCGGGGATGGGCTTCCAGATGGAATGGATGATCCCGAGAACGTCATAACAGTCCTTGATCGTATGGACGATGACCCGGAAGGCGGTGATATCATAGACCTGATCGAAATCGATATTCTGGTCCCGCATCTTCTCATAGATGCTGTAAATCTGCTTGATGCGGCCCGACACCTCTCCTTCGATGCGATTCTCATAAAGCTTCTTCATCAGGGTCCTTTTCACTTCGTCGATATAACTGGACCTTTCCTTCTCTTTCTTGGCAATTTTTCGCTGGATCTCCTCATAGAGATCGGGATGGAGGTACCGAAAAGCTAAGTCGAGCAATTCGGATTTCATCCAATCGATCCCGAGGCGGTTCGCAATCGGAGCATAGATATCGAGCGTTTCTTGAGCGATCTCTGCTTGCTTGTCGAGGGCGTGGTACTGGAGGGTCCGCATGTTGTGGAGCCGATCGGACAGTTTGATCAGGACGACCCGGATGTCCTTCACCATGGCGAGAATCATCTTCCGGAAGTTTTCTGCCTGGCCTTCTTCAGGGGACCGGAGGGGGATCCTGCTAATCTTTGTCAGACCATCGACCAACCCGGCAACTTCTTCTCCGAAGTTTTCCTGGATATCTTTGAGGGTGGTGAGGGTATCCTCAACTGTGTCGTGGAGAAGACCGGTGGCCACACTTGCAGCATCCAGCCTCACCTGGGTTAATATTCCAGCGACCTCCAGGGGATGGATAAGGTAGGGCTCCCCGGAAAGACGCACTTGTCCGATATGGACCTTCGCGGAGAAAACGTAGGCCTTCCGAATAAGATCAACGTCTGCATTCGGGTTGTAGGAGAGGACCCGGTCCACGATGTCATTGATTCTTAACATTTCAATTTCATCTTACTATAACTATAGGAAAATTCAAGGGGGAGTGCCTCTGAGTCTTGGAACAGGTCTCCGAGTATAAATGAAGGAATACAAGGGGGGTTTGTTCTTTGACAGAGCCGGATGCGCAATCTATAATGAAAAGGTCCAATGGGCCAGGGCGCCAAGATTCCGAGAAATTTCGTTTTCACTCGAATCATGGAATCCCTTGAATTGCTTGAATTTCTTGAATCCCTTGAATCCTTGAGTCCTTCAATCCTTAGAATATGGCTGGATTAATCCGATGAGAACGCTATTACTAAGAATTTACCGACTCCTCTACAGAGCCTACGGTCCTCAATTCTGGTGGCCTGGAGAAACTTCCTTCGAGGTGATGGTTGGGGCCATTCTAACCCAGAATACATCATGGAAAAATGTGGAAAAGTCCATTCTTTGCCTCAAGGAAAAGGGCGCATTGAGTCCCGCGGGGATTCGCCAACTTAGCAGGAAAGAGCTGGCCTCGCTGATCCGTTCTTCCGGGTATTTTCGGATCAAAACAGAACGTCTGAAGACTTTCATTGCCTTCTTATTTGATGAATACGGTGGCAATTTGTTAGAGATGAAGAGGGTTCCTTTGCAAAAATTACGAAAAAGGCTTCTTTCCCTGAAGGGGATTGGGCCTGAAACAGCCGACAGCATCCTGCTTTACGGGCTCAAAAAGCCTATCTTCGTTGTGGATGCTTACACAATACGGACCCTTTCAAGGCACGGGGTCGTATCCGAGAAGGCTTCTTATGAAGAAATGCAAAATCTCTTTATGAAGCATCTCCCGCATGATGAAGCGGTCTTCAATGAATACCATGCACTCCTGGTCCACTTAGGGAAGTGGGTATGTAAAAGGGTCCCGAAATGTGATATATGTCCACTTAAGAATGTAAGGTGCGAGGCAAAAGGCCGTAGGCGTCAAAAGGGCAGCATTTAAAATAAGAGATGGAAATCTGAGCCCTTATTTGCGACTTGCGACTTCCGATTTACGAGAAAGATGGCTTACTGGAAGAAGGAAATTCGGAGCTTAATGGGGAAGGCGATCCACCGGTACGGGTTGATCGAGGATGGGGACCGGATTTTGGTGGGAGTGTCCGGAGGCAAAGATAGCCTCACGATGCTTCATCTTCTCCACGAACGGAAAAAAAGGGTGCTGATCGATTACGAGTTGATCCCGATTCATATCGATCTGGGCTACGACTCAAGCCGGCAGGGACCATTAAGAGAGTTTTTCGTGGCAAGAGGTTTGTCTTACCATATCGAGCCAACCCAAATCGGAAAACTTGCCCATGGCCCTGAGAACCGGGAAAATCCCTGTTTTCTCTGTTCCTGGGAAAGGAGAAAACGGATCTTCCAGATGGCGCACCGTCTCAATTGCAACAAAATTGCTTTGGGTCATCATAAGGACGACATTATCGAGACCTTTCTTCTCAATATTTTTTACAGCGCGGAGATTAGCACCATGCTTCCCGTTCAAACAATGTTCAAAGGGAAATTGACCATCATCCGACCCCTGGCTCTGATCGAGGAGAGAAAGATTGAGAGGTTTGCCCGGGAGATGGGTTTGCCTTCTGGTCCAAGTGGCTGCCCGCTTTCAGGAAAGACAAAGCGAAAAGAGATCAAAGAGTTGATCCAAACCCTGGAAAAGGTGAATCCCCAAACGAAGAGAAACATTTTCAGGTCTCTTTCCAATGTTAAATGGGACTATACCTTAATGCGATGGATTCATTAATACCAGTTCCATTCCTTGCGAAAATGTCCTTGACAAATTTTGTGAAATTGAATATCTCTTACGTCAATTGTTTTTGCTTGTTTTCGCAGAAACGTCTGATGCGATTCAATCCGGGAAAGAAGAAAACCGAGGTGATCTGGGGGATCAGTCCGCCGACCTTTTGAAAGCACGCTGAGGAGATAGGGCAAGGGAATCGATCGAAATGAGAAGGGAGGTGAAGGAGAAAAGGGCTGTTTCGATCTTTTATTATTCGGAAACCAAGATGAAGAAAATAAAAGGAGGAGAAGATGGATAAGAGAATCTCTGGCGCAATCTTAATCATTGGTATTGCTGTTTTTTTGATTTTGGGGACAGGACTCAGTGGAAGTCCTGTCTATGGCCAAACCAATATCCGGTTTAGCACCTGGCATGTTCCCGTGGGATATGAAGTCAAGACCGTCTGGGAGCCCATGCTCGAGCAGCTTAAGAAGAAGAGTAACGGAAAGGTTGGATACACGCTGTATCCCGGAGGAGCGCTCGGGAAAGGACCCGAGCATTATGACATCGTCGCCAAAGGGCTCTCGGACATGGGATATTTTACAGCCACTTGGACCCCTGGCCGATTCCCATTAACCGACGTCCTTTCACTGGCAGCCTGGGTCGACGGAAAAGACGTTGCGACAGATATTGGCAATGCCATGTACAAGCATGTCCTGAATCAGGAGTTCCAAGGAGTAAAGATGGTGGAGCTCAATGGCTGCATCCAGGCCTTTATCTGGACGAAAAAACCTGTAAAGAGCCTTGAAGATCTTAAAGGGATGAAGATCCGGACCCCGGGCGGTCACCAGACCAACTATCTCAAGGCCCTGGGAGCGGAGCCAATCTTCATGCCTCTCGGAGATGTCTATATGGCGATGGAAACAGGGACCATTGACGGGATATGCACGTGTCCTCCACTCATTCTCTCCTTTAAACTTTACGAGGTCGCCAAGCACGCCGTGGTCATGACCTTCGGTTGCGTTTCCGAAGGGGTCATCATGAACGATAACAGTTGGAAACGGACTCCGGATGAATTGAAACCCATGATCGAAGAAGTTTGCCACAATCCTTTTCATACCACGGGAGGGTTGAACCGGGACGTTTACAAGAAGATGATGAAAGAAATCACGGACAAGAAGGTTGAACTTTACAACCTGCCTTCCCAAGAAGCGGACCGCTGGTACGAGAAGTTCAGGGATGTGACCCGGAAATGGGTGGCTGATCTGGAAGGGAAAGGACTTAAAGCGAAAGAAGTTGTTAGGGCCTATAACGAAGAGTGCGAAAAGAGGGGCGTCAAGGTCGTGGCTTTCCCACCCGAGTGGAAATAGCTATTCCTGATAGCATCCGCTCTGTACAGTTTGTCATTCCGGGCCTGACTAAGCCTGCCCTGCACCGCATGGTGTTCAGGGCCTGCCCCGTACTTGATACGGGGGAATCCAGTGTTTCCTGGATTTCTGCTTTCGCCAGCATGACGGTCTTTTGCCTCGATCGATGTCTGTGTGTATAAAAAGGGAAGGAGAGTTGCTCCGTGGGGTGGAATAAATTCCAGAACGCTGTTCATCGTCTAAATGTGGTTATCAGTGTTGCGGGGATGACTCTATTAATCCCACTGATGTTACTGACCACAGGGGATGTCCTGGGTCGAAAGTTTCTCAGTAAGACCATTCCAGGAACCTTTGAAATTTCCGAGTATATCCTTGTTGTCTTTATCCTGCTGGGTGCCGCCTACACCCAGCAGGTGAAGGGGCATGTCGGGGTCGATTTTGTCACATCGAGATTATCCCCTCATGCCCGAGCCCTCTGTGACATCGTCACTACCCTGCTTAGCCTTTTCATCATTGCCGTTGTCATATGGCAAGGTTTCCTGGAGGGTATCCGGGAAAAGACGGTTTCAGACATGCTGAGAATTCCCCAATATCCTTTCAGACTGCTTGTTTCCGTTGGCGGATTCCTTCTATGGCTTGAGCTTTTAATTGATCTCGTCAATTCCATTGCCAAACTGGCATG
>DATIGG010000249.1:0-3186 GCA_035454825.1 Thermodesulfobacteriota bacterium
TATAATAAGTTTTGAATATTTAGCCCTTCTGGAAAGTCTAAAAAGAAGATTAAGATTGAGGGAAGATATTTGCCATTATGAGGCCTATTGTTGCCATCGTCGGAAGACCCAACGTAGGTAAATCTACCCTGTTTAATCGAATTACCGGGAGAAGGAAGGCGATCGTTTTTAACGAGCCTGGAGTGACGCGGGATCGGAATTATGCTGATGTTGAATGGGGAGACATACATTTCACTTTAATTGATACCGGTGGTTTTGAGCCCGTTTCAAAGGATCGGATTTTCATCCAGATGTGTGAGCAGTGTCAATTGGCGATGGAGGAAGCGGATGTCATCCTTTTCATGATGGATGGTAAAGAGGGCTTGACCGCTTCCGACAAGGAGATTGCAGACCTCTTGAGACGGCAGGAGAAGCCAGTCTTCTTTGTCGTCAATAAGATTGATGGTCCTCAACATGAAGAGAAGACCTATGAATTCTATGGATTGGGGATGGATCCTCTCTATTCCATTTCCGCGGAGCATCGATATGGTGTCGATGATTTGATCGATGAGGTCCTCAAGGGTCTTCCCAAACCAGAAGAAGAAACTGAGGATAAAGAGGCGACAAGGGTTTCTGTTATCGGAAGGCCTAATGTCGGAAAATCTTCTCTGGTTAACCGCCTTTTAGGATACAAAAGGGTTCTTGTCGATGAGGTTCCGGGTACAACACGGGACGCCATTGACACGCCGATCGGAAGAAATGGGAAAAGATATGTCCTCATTGATACAGCGGGGATCAGGAGAAAGAGCCGGATCAGCCTGCAGTTGGAGAAGTACAGTATCGTCGAGGCCCTTCGGACCATTGATCGATCCGATGTCGTCCTTCTCGTCATCGATCCGATCGAGGGGGTGACGGATCAGGATGCCCGGATTGGAGGATTCATTCATGAAAAGGGAAAAGGTTGTATTCTTGTGGTCAATAAATGGGATTTGATCGAAAAGGATTCCAAGACCATGAATGAATTTGAGAAGAAGATTTACGAGGACTTAAAGTACCTCTCCTACGCCCCGATCCTCTTCATTTCTGCAAAGACAGGTCAGAGGGTCGGTAAGGTGCTGGAACAGGTCGATCAGGTGACTGAGCAGTTCCAGAAGAGGGTCCCTACCTCTCCCCTGAATAAATTTTTTGGGCAATGGGTAGAAAAGGTTCCGCCCCCTATGCACAAAAATCGGAGAGTGAAGCTCAATTACATCACTCAGGTTTCCACGGCTCCTCCCACCTTCTTGATCTATACAAATCTTCCGGAGGGAATCCATTTCTCCTACGAGCGGTATCTGATCAATCAGATGAGAGAGACCTTTTCGTTTGAAGGAGTTCCGATTCGGTTACATTTCAGGAAAAAGAGAAAGGATTGGTGAGATGGCTAAACGCTGGAAGAGCCTTATGATCGTGGGCGTCATTATGCTCCTCCTTTTGGGAGGAGGGTATTACTATAGGACCATGAATGGTGGCGGAGAATCGAGACAGAAGTTTCGAAAGGTGAAGGTGGAGCGGGGCGAGATCAGCCAGGCGGTAACAGCCACTGGAACGATTAACCCGGTGATCACCGTTCTGGTGGGCAGTCAGGTTTCAGGGACAATCAAGGCCCTTTATGCTGACTTTAATTCCCGGGTGAAGGAAGGACAAGTGATTGCCCAGATTGACCCAGCGATCTTTGAAGCTCAGGTACAGCAGGGTAAGGCGAGCGTGCAGAATGCCCAGGCCGGGCTGCAGAACGCGGAGGCGAGCCTTCAGAACGCCCGGGCCGGATTTCTCAATGCGCAGGCCGGTCTTGAAACCAGCCGCGCCAACTTGACCAAGGCAGAGGTAGCAGTTGTCGATACCAAGAGGACCCTGGATCGAAACCAGGAACTGATGAACCGGAAGGTCATTGCTCAGGCCTCCCTGGATACAGCTCAGGCCAGTTATGATTCAGCCGTGGCCCAGAAGGATGCGACCCGCGCCCAGATAGAGCAGGCCAAGGCGCAGGTGGAGTCGGCCCGGGCCCAGGTAGAAACGGCAAAGGCCCAGGTGGAGTCTGCGAAGGCTCAGATCGAACAGGCCAAGGCCAGTCTGAAGGTTTCGGAGACGAACTTGAGATATACCACCATTCGCTCTCCGGTCAACGGCACGGTGATTTCAAGGAATGTTGACGTCGGTCAGACTGTCGCAGCCAGTCTCCAGGCCCCAACCCTTTTCACCATTGCCAAAGACCTGACTGAGATGCAGGTCGATACGAACGTGAGCGAAGCCGATGTCGGACGTATTGAAGTTGGGCAGGATGCGACCTTTATGGTCGATGCCTACCCTGAAAGAACGTTCCAGGGGAAAGTTTCGGAGATTCGGAATGCTCCCACCACCATCCAGAATGTGGTCACCTATGATATTGTCATTCAGGTGGGCAACAAAGATCTAAAGCTAAAACCCGGTATGACGGCCAATGTATCCATTTTGATTGCTCATCAGAAAGGGGTATTGAAGATACCGAATGCGGCTCTCCGCTTCCAGCCTTCGTCCTCTTCTTCGCAACCAGGCCAGCAGAGGCGAAAGGTTGACGAATCGACCAAGTCCTCTTTAGGAGAAGAGAGGCAGGCAAGGAGGGTATGGATCCTCTCCCCGGAAGGAAAACCGGTACCGGTCCGCATTATCCTCGGGATCACCAACGGGACCTACAGCGAGGTTGTTTCCGGCGATCTCCAGGAGGGCATGGAGGTGATCGTTGAAGAGACATCCGGTAAGAAAGATCAGAGTAAGACCTCTTCGCCTATCGGCCGTGGATTTGGTAGATAATCTTGGGATAGGTCATAAAAGATGGAACCGGTCATTGAAGTAAAGGATCTGGTCAAGATTTACACACTGGGCGAAGTGAAGGTCCAGGCCCTCAGGGGAGTTTCCCTGTCGATTGAGAAAGGGGAATTCGTTGCCATTATGGGTGCTTCAGGATCTGGTAAATCTACCTTCATGAATATCTTAGGATTTCTGGACCGGCCTACCCAAGGCCTCTACCTGTTGGATGGGATCAACGGCGAAAAACTTTCCCGGGATGAACTGGCAGGAATCCGAAATCAGAAGATCGGTTTTGTGTTCCAGGGGTTTAACCTCCTTAAAAGGACCTCTGCCCTCGAGAATGTTGAACTCCCTCTGATCTATGCAAAAGAGCATGCCTCC
>DATIGG010000250.1:0-9531 GCA_035454825.1 Thermodesulfobacteriota bacterium
GAGTTGCCGAAAACGAAGAACCTGATGATCAATTTTGTGGATGCGGATAGACAGATGAAAGAGGAGGAATTCGATCTGGTTGTCCTCTCCGTAGGGGTTACTCCTTCGAAAGGGGCAAGTGCACTCGCGCAGAGGCTTAACCTGAAACTGGATGATTATGGTTTCTGCAAGACGGATGAATTCTCTCCTCTTCAGTCGAGCCAGCCAGGAGTCTACGTATGCGGCGCCTTCCAGGGGCCAAAGGATATCCCTGAGACGGTTACCCAGGCCAGCGCAGCCATGGCAAGTGCCTCGACCCTTCTTACCGAGGTCCGTGGCACCCTGACCAGGAAAAAAGATTACCCTCCTGAGAAGGATGTAAGAGGTGAAGAACCCTGTATCGGTGTCTTCGTGTGCCATTGCGGAATCAATATCGGTGGGGTTGTGAATGTCCCGGAGGTGATCGAATATGCCAAAACCCTGAAGGGAGTAGCTTATGTTGAAGAAAATCTCTATACGTGCTCCCAGGACACCCAGGAAAAGATAAAGAAGGCAGTTCAGGAACATCATCTGAACCGGGTCATTGTGGCTTCCTGTTCGCCCAGGACGCATGAACCGCTGTTTCAGGAAACCATCCGGGAAGTGGGCCTGAACAAATATCTCTTTGAAATGACGAACATCCGGGATCAGTGTTCGTGGGTTCATATGCATCAGCCCAAAGAGGCCACCGACAAGGCGAAAGAACTTCTTCAGATGATCGTGGCAAAATCCCGTCTCCTGCAACCCTTGGAAGAACCGATCTCAGAGGTGAAAAGAAAAGGACTGGTCATTGGAGGAGGTCTCTCAGGAATGAGGGCGGCCCTGGGTCTCGCCCGGCAGGGATTTGACTGCGCCCTGGTGGAAAGAGACTCTTCCCTTGGAGGGAATCTTCGCCACCTCTATCACACCCTGGAAGGAAACGACGTGCAGGCCCTTCTCCAAAGGACGGTGAGGGAGGTCCTTGAAAATCCCCGCATCCAGGTCTTTACAAAAGCAGAGGTGAAGCGGATCAATGGTTATATTGGAAATTTTAGTACTCTGCTTTCGGTAGACGGCTCAGAGAGGGAATTTGAGCATGGGGTCGTCATCGTCGCCGTGGGAGGAAAAGAAAGGACGCCAGACGAATATCTCTATGGCCAAGACTCCCGCATCGTCACTCAAAAAGAGCTGGAGGAGAGGATCATCAATGATTGGGATCGGATGAAGGGTCATCGAAAGGTTGTAATGATACAGTGTGTGGGTTCGAGAACTCCGGAGCGGCCCTATTGCAGCCGGATCTGTTGTTCCGTTGCCGTTAAGAATGCCTTAAAGCTGAAGGAGAAAAATCCCGAGATGGAGGTAACGGTCCTCTATCGGGACATCCGGACCTTTGGATTGATGGAACGATATTATACTCAGGCAAGAAAGAAAGGGACTACTTTTATCCAGTACGATCTCGATTCAAAACCAGTCCTCCGGGTAGAGAACGAACTTCTTTATCTCACCGTGTTGGACAGAATTCTCGGCGATGAAGTCACCTTGAACCCGGATCTTATCGTTTTGTCGAGCGCTATCATCCCTTATGAAAATGAAGTCCTGGCGAAGATGCTCAAGGTGCCCTTGAATGCGAACGGCTTCTTCCTGGAGGCCCATATGAAGCTTAGGCCCGTTGACTTTGCCACGGACGGCATCTTCTTAGCGGGAATGGCACACTACCCCAAAAGCATCAGCGAGTCGATTTCTCAGGCGGATGCTGCCGTTGCCCGCGCAACCGCAGCCATGGCCAAGGGATACGTGAGTGTTCTTCCCACGATCTCAGAGGTTGACCGGGAGCGTTGCATCGGATGCGGCCTGTGCGAGGTCCTTTGCCCCTTCAACGCCATCCGCGTGATTGAAACAGAGAAGGGGAGTAAGTCTGAAACGATTGCAGCCTCCTGCAAGGGGTGCGGGGTCTGCAGTTCGAGCTGTCCCCAGATGGCGGTGACCATACGTCACTTCTCCGACGACCAGTTGGCGGCCCAGATTGATGCGCTGTCTTTAGAGGGAAAAGAAGAAGCAGCATAAAAGAGGAAATTCGAAGCACGAAATCCGAAACTCGAAACAAGCAGAAATGTTCAAAATACAAATCTATGATTAGAAGGTTGGTGGTTTTGTAAAAGGTCGTCACTCCGGTGCAAACCGGAGTCCAGAGAATTTCTAACTATTTGGAAAAAACTGGATTCCGGCTTTTGCCGGAATGACGGAATCAGGATGAAAGTGATTTTTTGCGAAACCATTCAGTTTAGATTCTAAATTATTCTTGCGTTTTGAATCTTGGGGTTAATCGGATGGCTTTCGAACCCAGAATTTTATCTTTCCTCTGTAACTGGTGTGCCTACGCGGGTGCGGACCTGGCAGGGATCTCCCGGTTTCAGTATCCGCCCAATACCCGGGTCATCCGGGTCATGTGCTCTGGAAGGGTTGATCCCATCTTCATTCCCAAGGCCTTTCTCGCAGGCTTTGATGGGGTCATGGTTCTTGGATGCCATCCCGGGGATTGTCATTACCTCACCGGGAATTTCCAGGCAGAGCGAAAAATCAACCTTACACAGAAACTATTTGAGATGGCGGGGACCGGTTCGGAAAGGATTCTTCTCGATTGGGTCTCCGCAGGCGAGGGAGAGAGGTTTGCCCAGGTGGTGCGCCGGTTTGTCGAAAAGGTCCAAGGCCTCGGCCCTTTTTCTCTCGATCATGAGAAAAAGGCAAAACTCCTTGCAATCAAAGCCTCTCTTGAGGGAGAGAAGATCCGCTGGATGGTGGGGAAAGGGCCTGAACTCCTGGAAAAGGAGAATGTTTACGGAGACCGCCTCCCTCAAGAGAGGATTGAAACAGTGATGGAGGAGACGATTCGGGATGAGTTTATTAAAAACCGGATCATCTTGCTGATTGAATCCAAGCCCCTGGCAGCCAAAGAGATCAGCGATACCTTAAACATGAAATTGAGAGAGACCCTCTCCTATCTGGTCGCACTCGTTGGAGAAGGGAAGATAGGATTTGACCCTTCGGAAGAGGGAAAAATCCCGAGATACGTACGGAGCATGTGAATAGATGAAACAGGATCAGCCCATCGGTGCTGTCATGGTTGTTGGAGGAGGAATTGGAGGCATGCAGGCCTCATTGGACCTGGCTGAGTCCGGATTCTTTGTCTACTTGGTGGATCACTCGCCGACGATCGGCGGGATCATGGCGCAGCTTGACAAGACCTTTCCCACCAATGATTGTGCCATGTGTATCATGTCCCCGAAGCTGGTTGAATCGGGAAGACATCTGAACATCCGTATTATCGCTAATGCCGAAGTCGATGGCCTCGTAGGTGAACCCGGGCGATTCGAGGTTATGCTGACGCAAAAACCAAGATATATTCATTTTGATCGGTGTACGGGCTGCGGCGAATGTGCCAAGCACTGCCCGGTCAGTGCCATTGATTCGTACAACGAAGGATTGAGTAAAAGGACGGCCATCTATCTTAAGTATCCTCAGGCTGTCCCAAAGGTCTTCTTCATCGACCGGGAGCTGTGCATCGGTTGCGGGCTGTGCGAGAGGGTTTGCCTGGCTAAAGCGGTGAACTATGGGGACAGCCTGGCGAAGGAAAAGATTGAGGTTGGCTCCATCATCCTGGCTCCAGGCTATGAGGTCTTTGATGCCCATCGCCGGCCAGAGTTCGGTTACGGTGTCTATCCCAATGTGGTCACGAGCATTGAGTTTGAAAGGCTATTGAGCGCAACAGGCCCTCATCGTGGACATCTCCTTCGGCCATCGGATGGAACCATCCCGGAACGAATCGCCTTCATTCAGTGTGTCGGTTCCCGGGATTCGAACTGCGGCAATGATTATTGTTCTTCCATCTGCTGCATGTACGCCACCAAAGAAGCGATCATTGCCAAAGAGCATGTCCATTTCGTCAAGCCTACGATCTTCTACATGGACATCCGTGCTTATGGCAAAGGGTTCGATGCTTATTATGAGAGGGCAAAATCTGAGTATGGCATCCGGTTTGTCAAATGCATGGTCTCCAAAGTCCGGGAGCAGTTTAAGACCCAGAACCTCCTGCTGAGTTATTTGAATGAAGAAGGTAAGATCGAGGAAGAGGAGTTCGATTTGGTGGTTCTCTCCGTGGGCATGGTCCCTTCTGAAAAAGTAGTCGAAATGGCAAAACGAATGGGTATCGAGCTTGATGCTTACGGATTCTGTAAAACCCGACCCTTCGAGCCCACCTCCACGTCCAGGGCAGGCATCTATGTCTGCGGGGCCTTTCAGGCTCCGAAGGATATCCCGGAAACCGTCTCCCAGGCCAGCGGTGCTGTCGCAGATGCAACGGGAGAGATTGCCGTATCGAGAGGATCGAAGGTCATCAAAAAGGAGTATCCTCCTGAATTGGATGTGGCATCAGAGGAACCCCGGATCGGGGTCTTTGTCTGCCATTGCGGGATCAATATTGGCGGCGTGGTGAACGTCCCGAAAGTAAAAGAATATGCCCGAACCCTTAAGAACGTCGTTTATGTTGATGAGAACCTTTACACCTGTTCTCAGGATACCCAGGAAAAGATCAAGAATGCAGTGAGAGACCACCGACTCAATCGTGTCATCGTGGCCTCCTGTTCGCCGAGAACACACGAGCCGATGTTTCGTGAGACCATACGGGAGGCAGGCCTGAACCGATTTCTCTTTGAAATGGCCAACATCCGGGACCAATGCTCCTGGGTCCATATGCGTCAGAAAGATGAAGCGACGGTAAAGGCCAAGGATCTTGTCCGCATGGCAGTGGCCAATGCCCGGTGGATCCAGTCCCTCGATCAATTGATGGTACCGGTTATCCCCAAAGGCCTGGTGATCGGGGGAGGGGCGGCAGGGATGAACGCCAGCCTGAAATTGGCGGAACAGGGTTACGAGGTCTATCTTCTTGAAAAGGAGGCTGAGTTAGGAGGGAACCTAAGAAATCTCTACTATACCCTTGAAGGCGAAGATGTCCAGGCTTATCTAAGGAATTTGATCCATCGGGTGACAAGCCATCCATCCATTCATGTCATGATGAAGGCGCAGGTCGCCGATTTCAGTGGTTCCCGGGGGAACTTCTCAACAGGGGTGAAGGTGGGTCCTTCGATGGAATACCGAAAGATTGAACATGGAGTCATCATCCTGGCCACAGGAGCAGAGGAATGGGAGCCTTCGGAATATCACTATGGAGAAGATCCTCGCATTCTTACCCAGATCGATTTGGAGACGAAGATTGCAAACCATCCAGGCGAAGTGAAACAGGCTAAAAACGTGGTCATGATTCAATGTGTGGGATCGAGAAATGAGACACGGCCATACTGCAGCAGGACCTGTTGCGCCTCGGCAGTGAAGAATGCCCTTAGGATTAAAGATCTCAATCCGAATGCCCAAATTTACGTCCTTTACAGGGATATGCGGACATATGGGCTTTTAGAATCTTATTATGCCAAAGCCCGAAGGGAAGGCATCCTCTTTATCAGATACGAACCTGAGGAGAAGCCAGAGGTCAAAAAAGACGGTCAGAAGCTCTTTGTCTCTTTTCGGGATAGAATTTTAAAAGAACAGATAGAGGTGGAACCCGACCTCCTGATCTTATCAGCAGCCACCATCCCAAGAGAGAATGAGGCGCTGGCGATGTTGCTCAAAGTGCCTCGCACGGCAGAGGGCTTCTTTTTGGAAGCCCATATGAAGTTAAGGCCCGTCGATTTTGCCACGGACGGGATCTATCTGGCCGGCTCAGGCCATGGCCCGAAATTGATCAGTGAAAGCATCTCCCAGGCAAGCGCATCGGTGTCCCGTGCATGCACGATCCTCTCAAAGGGAAAAATGCTGGTAGGGGGTATCGTGGCAGTGGTAGAGGGAGAGAAATGTGCAGCCTGTCTGACCTGCGTGCGTGTCTGTCCCTACGAGGTGCCGGTGATCAATAGTCGCGGCGAGGCAGAGATCGATGTGTCGAAATGCAAAGGTTGTGGCAGTTGCGCAGCAGAGTGCCCGGCCAGGGCGATTGAGTTGATGCATTTTCGAGATCGCCAGTTGGAAGAAAAGTGCCGGGCATTGGTCATAGAATTCCAGGATAGTGCAAGTTAGAGTAGTGAGTTCGGATGAACCAAACTGATAGGAGCGGACATGTCAGAGGTAAGGGAGACCGTCGAAGCCAACGAGATGGTCCGGATGACCTACACGGATTTTGAGCCCAACATTTTGGCTTTTTGTTGTGAGCATTGAGCTTACAGCGCAGCGGACCTGGCAGGTTCGATGAGACTCAACTATCCTACGAATGTGAAGGTTGTGAAGGTGCCTTGTACAGGGCGAGTGGATCTTCTTCTCATTCTCAAGGCCTTTGAATCCGGAGTGGATGGAGTTTATCTCGCAGGGTGCTTGGAAGGGGAGTGTCATTTCTTGAAAGGCAACCTGAGGGCCAGGAAAAGAGTCCAGTATGTCAAAGGGTTACTGGATGAAGTTGGATTGGGGGGAAACCGTCTGGAGATGTATAACATGAGCTCTGCCCAGGGGCAGCGGTTCGCCGAGGTCGCCCGGGAAATGACCGAAAAGATCAGAGCATTAGGGCCATCGCCCGTTAAAAAAAAGTGATGAGTTCGGAGTTCAGAGTTCGGAGTTATGATGAACACATATGGCAACATAAATCTTATACTGTTTGTCATTCCGCGCTTGACCCAGAATCCAGTGTTTTCCTGGGTTTCGCTGGAGTTTACCCAGTACTTGATGCGGGGCGGGAATGATGCCGTACGTGATTAATGAGGCTGCGTATAACTTGGTTCGGAATCGGACTCCGAACTATTTTTGGAGGAGAGAATGATTGTAGGAAACCGGAAGTCATTGGAAGAGATCCAGGAGATGATCAAATCCTATAAGAAAATCCTTCTTCTGGGTTGTAATGAGTGTGTGACGGTATGCGCCGTGGGAGGGGAACGAGAGGTGGGGGTCCTTGCTTCGGAGTTGAGGCTCACCCGGGTGAAGGATGGTCAGGAGATAGAAGTTCGGGAACACACCTTGGAGCGCCAGTGTGACCATGAATACATTGATCAGATAAAGCCTTTTGTTGAAGATTATGAAGTCATCCTTTCCATGGCATGCGGAGCCGGGGTTCAATATGTAGCCGAGAAATACCGGACAAAACCTGTTCTCCCTGTCATCAACACGAGCTTCCTGGGGATCACCCTCGAGCAGGGGGTCTGGTCGGAGCGATGCCAGGGATGTGGAACGTGCCTTCTCGATAGGACAGGAGGGATCTGTCCAATAGCCCGGTGTGCAAAGAGTTTGCTCAATGGTCCCTGCGGTGGGTCGTCCAATGGCAAATGTGAAGTGGATAAGGAGACAGATTGTGGCTGGCAGTTGATCATTGAACGGCTCAAAGAGCTTGGGCAGTTAGACCGTTACGAGGAGATCATTCCTATCAAGGATTGGACGACCTCAAGGGATGGAGGGCCTCGCAAGAGAGTCAGAGAAGACTTGAAGTTGTGAGTTCGGAATCATTATGGGTAACTTAGTTCGAAGAAGATTAGTTTTTTCTCCGAACTCCGAACTAAAAACTCCGAACTATTTCATGAGGAAAGACAACATGAAAACAAAGTCCAATATTGAGCGGATCCTGGAATCAGGGGGTTTTATTGTCACCTCGGAATGCGGACCCCCGAGAGGAGCGGACCCGGAAGTGATCAGGAGAAAAGGGGCTCTTCTCAAGGGAGTGGTCGATGCAGTCAACGTGACGGACAATCAGACCTCCGTGGTCAGGATGTCCTCCCTGGCTTCCTGCGTGATTCTCAAGGAGATGGGGTTTGACCCGATCCTTCAGATGGTCTGCCGGGACCGGAACCGTATAGCGATTCAAAGCGACATCCTCGGAGGGGCAGCATTAGGGATCAACAACATGCTCTGCCTTTCCGGAGACCATCAGAAATTCGGGGACCATCCGAAGGCGAAAAACGTTTTTGATATGGATTCCATCCAAATGATTCAGACAGTAAGGACGATGCGGGAGGAAGGCAAATTTATTGGAGGGGAAGAAGTAAAAGGGAAGCCGGCACTCTTTATTGGGGCAGCAGAGAATCCATTTGCAGATCCCTTTGAGATCCGTGCAGTCAGGCTGGCAAAAAAGGTGAAGGCAGGGTGTGAATTCATCCAGACCCAGTGCATCTATAATATGGAGCGGTTTGGGCGATGGATGCAAATGGTAAGGGACCGTGGGTTACATGAAAGATGTGCCATTTTAGCGGGGGTGACACCGTTTAAGTCAGTGGGGATGGCACGGTATATGAAAAATTCGGTGCCCGGCATGGATGTGCCGGATGAGATGATCGAGAGATTGAAGGGGGTGCCGAAGGAGAAACAGCCGGAGGAGGGAATCAAGATCTGTGTGGAAACCATCCAGAAAGTTAGAGAGATTCCTGGAGTGCGGGGGATTCACATCATGGCGATTGAGTGGGAAGAGAAGGT
Organism: Thermodesulfobacteriota bacterium; assembly: GCA_035454825.1. Classification (GTDB taxonomy): domain Bacteria; phylum Desulfobacterota; class BSN033; order BSN033; family UBA1163; genus DATIGG01. The sequence continues at coordinate 8,485 of DATIGG010000250.1, forward strand.
AGCTGAGATTACAAAAGCCGCAGGCCTTCTGCCGAGACCACAGGTATCAGCGGAAGGCGCATAGGCTATTTTTTAACCAAATTGAACGAAAACTCCCCCCCCAAAAAAAATATCTCCTCTCCCCCTTGGGGGAGAGGAGGAAGGTGAGGGGGAAAACCTGGTTCACCCTCACCCCGCCCCTCTCCCGTTCAAGGGAGAGGGTGTTTTCCCCAAATCAGGTTTGGATTCCCAGGCACCCACAGGGCATACCTTCACGCACTCACCGCATTGGGTGCATCTCGACGCGGCAAGGGGCTGACCTCCGAAGGTGGAAACAATCCGCTTAACCCCTCGCCGGGAAAAGCCAATGGCTCCGGCGTCGAACTTCTCGCGACATACCCAGACGCATTTCCCACAGAGAACACACTTATTGGGATCGTACGTGAACGCAGAACTACTGTCGTCGATGGGGAGATTTTTTTCGAATCTCCTGAATCGCTTTGTCTTAAGCTTCATCCCCAGATGTCTGGCGATTTTCTGAAGTTCGCACGAACGGTTTTTTTTGCAGTGGCCGCAGTCCAAAGGATGGCTGGAAAGAAGAAGTTCGGCCGAGGTCCGTGCCAGTCTTAAGGCCATTTCTCCACGTGTGTGAACCACCATTCCTTCCCTTACCGGTTCGGTGCAGGCAGTAATCGGTTCATCCTTTCCTTCCACCTCTACAAAGCACAGGCGGCACGCAGCAAAAGGCTCTGCCTTTTCCTGGATAGCGCAGAGGTTGGGGATATAGATGTCATTCGCGAGAGCTGCCCAGAGGATCCTTTCGCCTCCGGCAGCTATTACTTTCTTACCATCAATCGTTAAGGATACTTGTTTCATCTTCTATAATGTTTTCAAAACTATCTGGATGCCGGATCAAGTCCGGCATGACGGAATAAAAGACTTAATCAACAGACACTCATTACGGGACGCTCAACGGAGCATGACAACAAAGGATATACCTTCTCTATTTGTCATCCCGAACTTGTTTCGGGATCTCGGTTTTGGATTGAGGTTCTGGGTACCCGACCA